>PUKV01000252.1 GCA_003550645.1 Syntrophomonadaceae bacterium
GGGATGACCCCGACTTCGGTCATAATCCTGGGAACTAGATCAATTGCTGTTTCCAGGTCTTCAAATAAAACCATCATATCGGTCTTAGCCCTGGGCAATGGAATTAACTTGACGATAATTTTGGTGAAAATACCCAGGGTTCCCTCTGATCCCACCATCAGCTGGACCATGTTGTAACCGGTAACATCTTTAACCCGTTTGCCTCCATAAAAGGCAATTTCCCCTGAAGGCAGGACCACTTCCAACCCGAGGATATAACGGTTGGTAACACCGTACTTGATAGCCTTCCCGCCGCCGGCATTTTCAGCGACATTGCCGCCCAGATAGCAGGTTAAAAGGCTCATGGGATAACCGGCAAAAAAGAGCCCTTCTTTTTCCACGGCAGCGCTGAAATCGTTGGTAATGATCCCCGGCTCCGCAATCGCCATCATGTTGGCCCTGTCAATTTCCAGGATCCGGTTCATCCGTTCCACGGAAAGAAGGATGCCGCCCATTACGGGCACCCCGCCCCCGGAAAGTCCGCTTTTAGCACCCTGGGGAGTCACCGGAATTTTTTCCCGGTTGGCCAGCTTCATGATTGCCGCTATTTCTTCTGTGCTGTTCGGCTTAACCACCACTTCCGGCAAACCGTGGTACATTTCTTCCGCCACTTCGTCATGGGAGTAGTCTTTTAGCTGTTCCTCGTCATCAACCAGGACATACTTTTCACCGACAATACTTTTAAGTTCTTCCACCACTGCAGACGAGACAGGCCGGTAACCTGCCGCCTTTTGATCTTCAGACATACAATAACCTCCTATTCAATAATTTCTTTATCCTGCCAGATTTACTCAATCAACAATTACAAGGTTGCTGAAAAACTCGGCTTATACCTCGCTCCTGTTTAAGTTATAGCCATAAACTGCTGCAATAGAAGAACACCTTGCCCTGGTGGAATTTTCTGGTATAATGTTGATGTGGTTATCTGGCATGATGGTCGGCTGTATGATGGTCAGACCACTTTAGATATACTAATACGACATTAAGTCGAGATATCCTTCTTTAAAAATTATTTTTTTGTTACAGCAGATCTTTAAAACTGGTATTTCAGGATTTACTCTACTCCCGGGCAGTTTCCTGCCAAACAAATTCCAGGTGCCTGTGGATGGCATTGCGGGCCTCTTCTGGATTTCTTTCCTCTACCGCTTTATATATATCACGGTGCTGCTGCTGCAGGATCTGGCGGTGTTCGGGCTTGGAGAACATTTTCTCGCGGCTTTCTCGCATCGTTTTTATAAGCAGGTCGGAGACCTTGCTCATTAAGTTTTGAAGGACCCGGTTACCGGTAGCTTCGCTCAATGCTACATGAAAAGAAGCATCTGCTTCTTCCCCCAGGTAGCCTCTTTGATAATCCTCTTCCATCATGGACAAATACTCTTTCATTCTTTCAATTTGTCCCTCGGAAGCTCTTCCAGCAGCCAGGTATGCAGCTTCACCTTCCAAGATCCTTCTCACTTCAAGTAATTCAAAGGAAGTACCCTTTTCCATCAACAGCATCATGGTTAGCGGCTGGATTGCTTCCGCCGATCCGGAAACTGAACTTATAAAAGTTCCTTCACCGCTCTTGCTTTCCAGGATTCCCATCAATTCCAGGGCCAGGAAAGCTTCCCGTACTGAAGAACGGCTGACCTGGAGTTTTTCAGCCATTTCACGTTCCGACATCAATTTATCGCCGGGCTTTAATTCGCCTTTCTCGATTAATTCCCGCAGCTGTTCGATAATTTCCGTATAAACCCGCTTACGTTTAATTGGTTGAAACATCTTGGTTAAACTCACTCTCCGGAATATTGGGGACGGTTCTAAATATTCCACCTTACCGCTCAGCAGAACCAATCGGGTCCGGAATATTTAGAACCGTCCCCAATATTCCTTACATGGTGTGCATGTTGCTTAGGAATTCCTCGTTTGATTTAGTCTTTCTGAGCCGGTCCATCAGCTTCTCCAAGAATTCGATGCTGGTGCTGCTGCCCATGGCCCGGCGCAGGGCCCACATCAGTTCAATCTTGTGTTCATCAAGAAGCAGCTCTTCGCGGCGGGTCCCTGAGCGGGAAATATCGATAGCCGGGAAGATCCGGCGATCCGCGATGCGGCGATCCAGGTGCAGCTCCATGTTGCCCGTTCCCTTGAATTCTTCATATACGACATCGTCCATCCTGCTGCCGGTATCAACAATCGTCGTGGCCAGCACGGTAAGGCTGCCCCCCTGATCAATATTCCTGGCGGCCCCAAAGAAGCGTTTTGGTTTATAGAAAGCGCTGGGATCTATCCCGCCGGACAGGGTCCTGCCACTCGGCGGTATAACCAGGTTGTAGGCCCGGGTGAGCCTCGTAATACTATCAATCAAGACGGCAACATCCCGGCCCTGTTCCACCAGGCGCTGGGATCTTTCAAGCACCAGCTCGGCCAGGCGGATGTGGTTCTCCGGCTTTTGGTCGAATGTTGAACTGACCACGTCGGCATCAACACTGCGTTCCATATCGGTAACTTCTTCCGGGCGCTCGTCGATCAGCAGTATAATCAGCTTGATTTCCGGCTGGTTGGATGAAATACTGTTGGCGAGCTGCTTCAAAAGCATAGTTTTCCCTGCTTTCGGCGGAGAGACGATCAAGCCGCGCTGTCCCCTGCCGATCGGAATCAGCAGGTCGATGATCCGGGTGGACATGATATGAGACTGGGTTTCCATTTTAATCTGCTCATCGGGGTGGATGGGCACCAGTGAGGAAAAGGGCGGGCGACTGGACAACTTTTCCGGATCCTCTCCATTGATCTCTTCCACCTGGAGAAGGGCATAGTAGCGTTCATTGTCTTTAGGCGGCCGGATCCGGCCGGAAATAATGTCCCCCGTCCTCATGTTGAAGCGGCGAATCTGGGATGCCGAAATATAAAT
Organism: Syntrophomonadaceae bacterium; assembly: GCA_003550645.1. Lineage (GTDB taxonomy): Bacteria > Bacillota > Dethiobacteria > DTU022 > DTU022 > B1SED10-74M. The sequence goes on from PUKV01000252.1 coordinate 2,927, forward strand.
ATCATCTTCTGAAAAATGGTACTGCTTCCGCCGTAAAAAACCGAATCCATCCGGCATAATTTCCAGCATCCCTGAAGCGGTATGCTGTTCGCCGTTTTCAGAGAATAGCCTGGTAAGAGAGTCAATCAATTCCTGCTTGCGCATTGTTGACTGCCCTTTAATTTCATGTTCTTTTGCCAAACGATGCAGTTCATGTAATTTCATCGTTTGCAGGTTCTTTGTATCCAATTCAAAACACCACCTTTTTAAATTGCCACTACCTTTAATACTAAAGCGAAACATATGTCGTCAATTAGAACTCGCTGAGCCGCGGAGACAGTTCCATCGTTTTCCCTTCGACCTGCACTGCTCTTTGGAATGCTCGAGCTGACCCCCTGGCATCGCATGTAAGCTGGTATACCCATGTCATCGGAGCTTGTACTGACGGCCAGGAAAACTGGTCTGAAATAGCTATGCTAAAAAGCGGTTAAAGCTGCAATCCGATCTATAGCCCCGGCAAGCATTGTTCCAGCACCTACCAATAATACTGCAGCAGCAACAAACCGGAACACGACGGCACCAGTAACTTATCTATCCCGCTTCTCCTTAAATATTTCTAATGGTTCTAGCTGGGTTATGTACTTGCGTTCATATCAGAAGACCAGCCGGCTGCTCATAGTATTTGCAACAGCAATTCATTAAATCTCAGCCCCTATCCAGCCGACTGGAAACGGAGTTATACCAGGCCTGGCATGGATCATAGAAATTATGCATAGCATTCCCTGGAAGTTGAGCTGGCATTATAATTGCCTTAATCGCAATTAACAGCCGGGCGAAACAAGCTCTTATTCCTTTATGAGGGGACAGTATATTATCGCTTTATGTCATTATATCAGGTAAGCCTTCCTGGAATTGAGAAGTATTAAAAATACACCAATCATAACTTTCATATATGTTTCCGAGTTAATTCTCTATTGTTTGAAATAATCCTGCTGAAATCATAAAAAATATCATTATTTTTTTGCAAGAGCTAAAAAAAATATCTAAACGCGCCTTTTTCTTTATGCTTTTTTAATAAAAGGGTTGTCTTCAATTTCTTCACCAATTGTTGTAGCCGGTCCATGGCCCGGATATACGATCGTCTGTCCCGGCAATTTTACCAGGCGCTCATGAATGCTTCTCATTAAGCTGGAATATGATCCACCGGCGAGGTCGGTCCTTCCAATCGAGCCGGCAAAGAGAGTATCACCACAAAATACAACTTTCTCGTCATACAGGCATAATCCTCCGGGCGTATGGCCCGGCGTTTCCATGATCTGCAAGGAGCATCGCCCAAAGTCAACACTGTCGCCTTCTTTGACAAACTGGTCCGGTTCGGGCTGTTTCCCAAGGACGATCCGCAGTCCAAAGCCTGGATTTTTATATATTTCATAATCTTTCTCAGACAACAGGATCGGAACCGTTAATTCTTCCTTTAACTTTCCATTGGCTCCAATATGATCTACATGGCCATGCGTGTTGACAATACAGGTAATTTCAAGGTCCATTCCTTTTACTATCTCCAGGATTCCTTTACCATCCGAGCCGGGATCAATAACAATCCCTTTGCCGGTTTCCGGACATGAAACCAGGTAGCAGTTTGTAGCAAACATTCCAACTGTGATCTTTTTAACTTCCATCGTCCTGGATTTAAGCTCCTTTATGCTGCGATTTTTCTTTCTTCTCCAGCTATGCTTTTCATCTGTTACAGATCCTTCTGATCGGTTTTTTTTGGTTCCCCCCTTCTGCAAGCAGTTCTTTTACCAGGGGTAGCAGGTCGGTCAAATCATTGAGATGGCGGCCCCGACCGCGCCGCAGGTATTCATCGCCAATCATCAACAGGGGAACCCGGTTTAAATTGTGATCCCGCCTTTTAACATCCTCCAGGTTACCATGATCGCTGGTCACAATTACCATCTCTTGATCTGGATCTATCTGTTCAGCCAGGCTGCCGATAAATTGATCAAGCCTGGTTACCACCTGGCCGGCCTCATTACTGTCAGCCAAATGACCGGCCAGATCGCTCAAGAAGTATTCAAAAAGGCAGAAATCAAATTTCCTGCTGATATTTAGAAGCTGTTGTGCGCCCTGTTCGGGAGTCAGCAGGGGCACATCGAACTGCATTCGCTGCAATACTTCATTGGTTATATCCATGTATAACGCCCGGCCGGACTTAATATCTTCAAGGCTGTAAAAGGGAAGCCCACCATAATAAGTGGTCAGCGTCGAACAGGAGTAGCGGCACCCGGGAAGACCCCGGCGCAGTAGTTCAAAAAAGGGCGGCCTGTAGGCATTGGCAAAAGTGACCCTGTAACCGATCTGCTTTAACTGCTTGAATAGAGAGTTTTCAGCAATTAATTGCCGGAGCGAATTATTAGGAAAGCCGCGCAGGTGCCGGCCCAGGAAAGCAGCAGCGTTTACACCGGTAAATATTGAAGCCTGCCCGGTTGCGCTTTGCGGCAAGCCGTCAACTCCCAGGGTAGCATCGAGGCTGAAAAGCGAAGCTTTTAAGCTCTCATGATTAACTGCTTTACTTGTAAGGCGCTTCCCGTCAAGCAGCCTGGCAAGGCCGGGTGTCTCTGTATAGACAAAGGGATTACCGGCCTCCTGCTCACCAAGGCCAACACCATCGATGAAAATAAAGATCAGGCGCAACTTTCGGCCTCCATTTATTCTTACCTGTTTCATTTTGCCTGGTTTTTTCATTATTCCGGCAGCAGCGGTTCCTCGTTTAAATCACCGGGCCGTTCTTCAAAAGTGAGGGCCGTCTCTTTTTGCTCTCCATCCCGGTAGAAAACTATGTTAACCGTATCATCGGGATAGTAGTAGAGCATAATATCAAACAGCTGGGCCAGGAACTCGATGCCCTGGTCATCAATAGCGACGATAACATCTCCGGGTTCCAAGCCGGCTTCGTCGGCAGGGCTGTCGGGAACTACTTCAACCAGGTGCACACCCATGTCAGGTTCCGGATCATCATAATCAAGCCAATCTTCGATCAGGACCCCCATATGGGGCCGCTGTACTTTACCATATTCCAGAAAGTCCCGGGCCACACGGTCCACGGTGTTACTGGGAACGGAAAACCCAATCCCTTCCACCCCGGGAAGGGCAATCTTAGCTGTATTGATGCCCACAACTTCACCATCAAGATTAACCAGGGGACCGCCGCTGTTCCCGGGGTTTACAACCGCATCGGTTTGAATAAAAGTGTAAGCATAATCTGTACCTGGAATCATTACCTGGCGCTCAACTGCACTGATAATACCGGCAGTCACGCTTTGTTGGAGCCCCAGCGGATTACCGATGGCCAGGACGGTTTCCCCAACCCGACTTTGCCCGGAATCGGCAAGCGGTATATAGGTCAGGTCACTTTCATCGATATGCAGCAGGGCCAGGTCGGTCATAGTATCTGACCCCACCAGTTCGGCTTCAAAGATCCCCTTCTCCGGCATCATGACCTGGATTTGCTCGGCGTTTTCAATTACATGGTGGTTGGTAATAATATAGCCATCGGCAGAGACTACCACTCCTGAACCCGATTCCTCTTGCTCAAACTGCTGACCGCCAAAAGAGGCAACATCAAAACGGCTGCTAACCCCAACTACAGCGGGCATAACCTGTTCAACCACTGCGACAATTTCTTGATCCCTTTCCGGTGCCGGCAGGGGATCTTCTTCCGGCGGCTCGGTTTCCACTATTTCGGGAACAGCCTCTTCATTGGTAACAGGCACCAGGTAAAAGAAAAATAACCCGTAAACCAGGGCTGCGCCCAGTATAATGCCCAGGATACCAAAGGAAATATACCCGATGACAGTCCAGGCTCCTCCACGACTGGACCGGTTATTATAACCATGGTAATGACTCATGTAAATACATCCCTCCTGTTATTATCAGGCCGAATTAACAAAGATGATCAGCTTTCTGTATTAGTGCTGGATCATGGCTTTATTGCAGTAGAATAATTGCTGGCAATATTTCGGCTGAATACGCTTCCTGTAGCAGCCTGTAAAAGATAGTTTATAATAATTCGCTGGGATCGTAAAGAGGATAGTAGCTGCAGCAGCAGCTGTCAGTCAAGGCTGGTAGAGGAGCTGTCCAGGTTTTTTTCGCTCACCCGATGTATCGACGCTCCCAGACCGATCAGTTTTTTTTCAAAGTTTTCATAACCGCGGTCGATGTGTTCAACAGCACTAATTTGGCTTTTCCCTTCGGCAATCAAAGCCGCTATGATTAAGGCCGCTCCCGATCGAAGGTCATGGGCTGTAACAGGTGCTCCAGAAAGACGGCCGCCCCCTTCAATCAGCGCTGTACGGCCCTCTACTTTAATCCTGGCGCCCATCCTTTTTAGCTCATCAACCTGGTTATAACGCCCGTCAAAAACGTTTTCAGTGATAACACTGAGGCCTCTGGCAGCAGTTAACATGACCATTCCGGGCGGCTGAAGATCTGTTGGAAACCCGGGATATGGAAATGTTTTCAAGTCTGAGGCACAAAGAGAGCCGGTAGACTCAACTTTAATCATTTCGGGTTCAACCTCCACACCGGCTCCTGCTTCCCGCAGCTTGGCGGTTATGGCTTCAAGGTGTTTGGGGATAACCTCTTCCACTTTGATGCTGCCGCCGGTGGCTGCAGCGGCAAGCATGAAAGTTCCGGCCTCAATCCTGTCCGGTATTACCGTATGGGAGGCCCCGTGCAATTCTTTCACCCCGTCAATCCTGATCACATCAGTCCCGGCCCCTCTTATCCTACCCCCCATAGCATTTAAAAAGTTGGCCAGATCAACAATTTCCGGTTCTTTGGCCACGTTCTCAAGTACAGTCCTGCCTTCAGCGGAAGAAGCGGCAAGCATCAGGTTTACAGTGGCACCAATACTCACTACGTCCAGGTAAATGTGAGCCCCTACCAGCTTTTCTGCAGAAAGGTTAATCATGCCATGTTCGATGTTGATATCTGCACCCAGGGCAGAAAACCCTTTCAGGTGCTGGTCAATGGGGCGCGGACCGAGATCACAACCACCGGGAATGGGGACTTCAGCCCGCCCAAAGCGGGCCAAAAGGCTGCCCATAAAATAATAGGATGCTCTCATCCTTTTAACCAGCTCATAAGAGGGGGCAACCCTTGCCAGGTTACCAGGGGTTAAATCCAGGGCATTTCGGCCGCGCCTGCGAATAGAAACCCCCAGGTTTTCCAGGATTTCAACCATTGTGCGAACGTCAGTTATATCAGGCAAGTTTTCCAGGTGGACATTATCTTTAGTTAAAACTACAGCCGGAAGGATTGCTACGGCGGCATTTTTAGAACCGCTTATTTTAACATTGCCTGATAAACTGGTATCGCCTTTTACAATAATACTTTCCATAGTAACTTCAGTCGCCTCCGCTTCAATTATATCATTAAAACTACAGCCGGAATAGTAATTAAAGCTGATCCGGAATTACTGCATCTTTTTCCAGGTTGCCGGTAAAAGCATTGACATAATAGTACTGATTATTGTCCAGCACGATCCGCCAGACCGGGGGGATCTCCCACTTTTCGGCATCATATTCCCCGCTATAGTAACCAAGCTCAATTTGCTTAATAACTCTTTCCTCGCCACTGGGGCCAAGCTCTGAAACCAGGTTTTTCAACGCTTCTGCAGGTGAAATAACTTCCATCTCCCGATGAGGACTCCGTTCAGCAGGTTCAAGCCAGTATATCTCGACAGCCTGAATATGATCATCTTTTAAGATTACCTTTAAATTTCCGGAAAATACAGGAAGATCGCCCAACAGCTGATAATAATTGAGGGTCATACTGCCATCTTCCTTCTCTTCGAGGTAATTAAAATTAATCCCTTCGGGCAGCAACCCTTCTTCTTCCAGGAACACTTCTACCATTTCCTTTAATTCTCCCTGCTCAAGGGCGGATGCAGGCTCCTCCAGAGTTTCCCCTGCAGTGAAAAAAACCTGGAGCAAGCCGCTGCTATGAATAATTACCCGCATCTCTTCTGTCCTGTAATACGTTATATGTTCTGTTTTTTCAATTTGAACGCCGGTCTTTATCAGTTTGTATAGAAGATCATGTTTAATTTTCCAATCCGGGAATACGGTTATAAAATCACTGGTCCGGGTAGATCTATCAAATGAAGCATCAAGAGAATAATTGTTTGCAGCAAGCTTTTGCTCGGCCTCCCTGAGATCTTCGGCAGTAACGGCAACTTCCGTCAAACGCCCAAAATCGGGCCAAAAAAGTTGATAGCCCAAAAAGAAGTTTAACCCGGTGAATGCAATAATGAGAATTAACTTGGCCCGGCCGAGGTTCAAATTAAATCCTCCTCGTTGATGACTTCAAGTTTATCTGCTTTTAAGATGATTTCTTCGCCATTGATTTTAACCACCCAGACCGGTGTCCCCCTGGGAGATGCCTTCGACCCGGTAACAGCATAACTTAAATGCATGTCCTCCAGCCGCATCCTGGTAAGAAACCCTTCTGAGCGCTCCTTTAATTCTTCCACAGCCTTCGATAAGGCCTCGGACCAGTCAGCAACAATAATTTTCTCCTTATCAGCCCCTAGAATAAGCTCATCGGCTGCTGCTTCAGCTGCCCCTGCCGGCTTGAAAAGGAACCGGGTAAAATGAAACAGCCCCAGATCATTAAACATAATCCTGGTTGGCTGCCCGCTAATAAGGGGGTAACCATTAAGATAAATTTTCCACTCAGCTTCGTAAAAGAATTTACCCCCCCGGCTTTCCAGGCCAACACTCTCCAGGCGCAGGTTATCAGGCCAACCGCCGTGATAGCTGATCAAACTGCTGCTGCTGCGCAGCGCTTCACTATACGATACTGCTGTTTGTCCTTCCTCCAGCCGGGGATAAGAATATTCAAAACCGAGATCACTCAGGCGAAGTCCCTTTTCACCATCGGTATAAAGCCGACCACCATCCCTTTCTTCAATGACACGGGCCAGGTTATAATCTACAAAAAAGGTCTTCAACAATAACTCTTGATCGAGGTTTTCTGCCTCCAGGCTTACTCTTTTCATCACCCTCTCATCGCGGGGCACATAAATTGGATTTACAATATCTAGATCCAATTCCAGTTCATCCAAAACAGACCCTGGATCAAAATAACCGGGATCGCGATCATTGTCTTCAGTTGCTTCCTCCTCTGCTTCCTCTTCCTTTTCTTGCAAAACAGATTCCGGACCAAGATAACCGTAAGCAGGCTCACTACCTGCAGTTAATTCTTCCATAACACCTGTTAACTTACCCACTCTTTCTTCTCCAACAGGTAAATATTTTTTACCCTCGTCAACCGGGCTTACAACCAACCAGTATGAATCTTCCAGGCAGTATAAGTCCAATCCTTCAATGCCGCTACCTGAAAGCCCTGATAACCAGGGCATTTCAATACCGGTAGGAAGGGGGGGGTCAAAATTTGCGCTCATGCACATAATCGCTTCCTCGGGCGGCGCATTTTGAGAGTCGGTAGAAAAATTATTATCTATATTTTGCAGCAGGGCGGATAACTTATCCCAAATCTTCTCATAACCAGGAGCACCTTTTCTATATAAATGAGCACCCTCTTCACAAGAGATTACAATGCGCCCGGGAACAATGACATCTTCAAGCGGCCTGGGTGCTTCCACTTCTACCTGTTCATAAACATCATCAGCAACCAGTTCGGCCGGCTTTTGTCCGTACCATAGCTGATAAGTCAAAAACAGGCTCAACCCGATCAAGACAAGCAGCAGAAGAGTTTTAAACTGCTCAACCATCTAATTTCCCTCCTCCAAAGCTGCAGCAGGCAGGGTAAAAGATACCGTGGTTCCTTCACCGGCTGAGCTTTCAATCCATATTTTCCCTTCATGGGCTTCAATTATTTTACGGGCTATGGACAAACCCAGGCCGGTTCCACCGTAATCACGGCTGCGGGTTTTTTCAACCCGGTAAAACCTTTCAAAAATCCGGGGCAGCTCTTCTTCACTAATCCCGCTGCCGGTATCCTCTATGACCACTTTGACCTGGTGATCCTCTTTTTCGGCTTTAACAAGGACTTCCCCATCAGGCGGGGTATATTTAAGAGCATTATTCAAAAGGTTGGCCAGAACCCGCATTACTTTATCCCTATCAGCTAAAGCCCTGGGAAAATCGGGTTCAATCAGTACATATACCGGGGGCAGTTCTTCTTTCAGCTTTTGCCTGGCCTGCCCGATCGCTTCTAGTGCCATGTTCCTTAAATCAACCTCGGTTTTTTTCCAGTCCACCCGGTTGGAATCCATCTGGGATAAAACCAGCAGGTCTTTCACCATGCTGACCATTCTTTCTGTTTCCCTGGCCAGAACATTCAAAAAGCGGGTGCGCGCTTCCGGTTCTTCTGCCGCTCCATCAAGCAAGGTTTCTACATAACTTTTTACTGTGGCCAGGGGCGTCCTCAATTCGTGGGACACATCGGCAACAAATTCCTCCTGGCGGCGGGTCAGTTCTCTTTCCCTGGTGATATCATGCAGAACAATCAAAGTTCCGTCAAGCTTACCCTTGTCCACCTTAAACGGCGCGATTTTTACCAGCATTGTACAATCCGGATCCTGGCTGGAGATTTCCGCGGTTAAAGGTTCCTGCTTGCGGACAAAACGACGGGTAGCTTCCGAGCCAATCAGGCTCCTCAACAGCCCAAAACCGGAACGGTTATATGCCGGAACTTTCAAGGTTAGGTTTTTAAGCAGGCGGCGGGCGGAGGGATTGATCTGGATTAAGTGACCCTTCCCGTTAAGTGCGGCCACACCGTCGCTCATATTGTTGATTATGGCTTCAACCTTGTTTTTTTCTGTAGACATTTCATTAATGGTATGGCTAAGGCGTTCTGCAAGGTAGTTAAATGTTTCTCCCAGCCGACCAATTTCATCGGAAGCCTGGACTTCTATTTTGCGGGAGAAATCACCTCCGGCCATCTCGTGGGCCTGGCCGGTAACTTCCTTGATCGGCAGTGTAATGGTCCTGGTTAAAACAATCCCCAGCAAAAAACTGACTGCCAGGGCCAAACCTACCCCGCTGAGCAGGAGAGTCTTCACCTCACCAAGGGTATCGTCTACTGATTTTAATGATCCGCTTAAATAAATCACCCCGATTATCCTCTGGTTATTTTCAATCGGGTAGGCCATATAGTAACGGCGCTCTTCATTGACCGGGTCATAGCGCATGTTGTCGCTGAGATTTCCGGCCAGGGCCCTGGTGATCTCATCGCGAATCAGGCGATGCCCCACATTGGCCTGGCTGCCTGAAGTCCCCACGATCTGGGCATAGTTATCCAGGACAATTATTTCCATTTCATGCAGGTCCCTGAACTCTCTTGCCAGCCGGACAGTATCTTCAGCCCACTCTTCCCCTTCGCCAAAGCCCGGCTTAATAAAAGCTGAAAGCAACCGGGCCTGGTTTTCAAGATTTTCCTTGTAATTGCTGAGATAATACTGCTCCAAAGACTGGACCAGGTAAACACTGATCAGTTGTAAGGAGAACAGGATCAGCATCAGGTAGATAAAAATAATTTTCCACTGGAGGCTGTTAAAAATATTAAAGCGACCTAAAATAGTAACCGACGCCCCTTTTTGTTTTTATATACTCAGGTTGGGCGGGATCTTGCTCCAGTTTTTCGCGAAGCCTCCTGATGGTTACATCAACGGTCCGATCATCTCCAATGTAATCGTAACCCCAGACCTGGTCTAAAAGCTGTTCCCGGCTGAAAACAAATCCAGGCTTCGTGATCATGTAAACTAAAAGGGTGTACTCGCGCAGGGTTAAATCAATCGCTTTCCCTAGATTATAAACCTGCATTTCGTTTTGATCTACAGTAATGGTGCCAACCATGATCTCATTTTTGGTGCCATCAGGTTGAAGTTGTTCTGATGTACTGCGCCTTAGAAGCGCTTTGACCCGGGCAGACACTTCACGAGCGCTAAAGGGTTTTGTAACGTAATCGTCCGCACCCAGTTCCAATCCCAGGACTTTGTCCATTTCCATCTCCTTTGCTGTTAACATAATTATGGGAATATCCGATTGGGAACGAATTTCACGGCACACAGTAAACCCGTCCTTCTGGGGGAGCATTATATCTAAAACTATTAAGCTGGGCTGTTCGGTATTGACAATTTTAAGGGCTTCTTCGCCATCAAAAGCAGTTATGACATTATAACCTTCCTTTTCAAGATTATATTGCAGTATTTCCACTATTGGCCTTTCATCATCCACTACCAGGATCGTTGCAGGCATATTGACCACCCCATCTTTTTAGTAAACATAAAACTTCGCTTTTTAGCAAATAAATCCTTCATAAGATCGCCTAAAAAAAGCCGGACCTTAGAATAATCGTCATATTATTGAACATTTAAGGAAGAAAAACTAATCAAGGTCTAAAAAAGCGCAGGGGATCTACCGGTTTATGTTGATAGTAGGCTCGCCATTCTCCGCTTCCATCATCACGCCTGACTTCAAAATGCAGGTGCGGTCCGGTTGAACGACCCGTGGAGCCAACCCTGGCAATGACATCACCCTGCTTAACTGTTGCTCCTTTTTTAACCAGATTAACCTGGTTATGTAAGTAAAGGGTCCAGTAATTGCCATGGTAGACAATAATATAATTACCCTGCGAACCGCCAAAACCGGAATACCAGACAACTCCGCTATCGGCAGCAAGGATGTTGGTGCCGGGCTTGGCGTCGATATCAATCCCGGTATGCCATGAACTGAATCCCCTGCCTGGAGTTACCTCACCACCGCCCTCAACCGGCCAAATAAACTGTCCGGTGCCCCTGGAAGGCACCTGTGCCGTCCCCTGGATTTCTAACTGGGTAACAGGCTCCCTGATCATCCTTTCGCTTACTGCGACCCTGTCTACCTCATTACCATTTATCCGGGTCAAATGATATACTGTTTCTTTCCTGCCATCCTGGCCGGGAGTGGCAACCCTGGTTTGAACTACCCACATCTCCTCGTCATATTCAATTTCTAGATCATGATGAACTATTTCTGTAACGACAAGCTCTTCAACAGTCTTTACATTAACACCGGCACTGATTAATTCATAGTCGAGACCATAGCCCTGGCTGCCGCCAGGGAAGTTTGGTATATTTGAACCGGGAGTGACGTAAACGGATGGCTGATGGTGGCCGGCAAAACTAAACGTATTAGCCTGGGACCAGATGTCAGTGGCAATATTTCGATCGGTCTCATTATTGACGAGCAGAGCAATGACCTCTTCACTGCCAAACAAATCCCTGGGAGCTGCCTCACAGGTCCTGAGAGACAAATCTTCAACCACAGAAACATCGATAATCCTGTTCATCCTGCTTTCATTTAAGTAGGCATTCTCAAAATATTCAAGCACATCTTCCAACACTTTCTTGGACGCAACCGGAACCAGGGGCTTATCGTCGATCATGAGCAGGTATGCGTCGGTTAAAAAAGTGATCTCCTGCCTGATTGTTTCCTCGACGGAGCGGGGATCTGGAATTGTTTCAGGCCGGTAATCTTTCACCAGCCTAATTCTATTCTCGGGCGCCACTACCATACCATAATAATCATAAAACCGCCCGGTTAATTCATCAATCAGGTTTTCTACCTGTTTAACATCCCTGACAGCCCCGATTTCCCTTCCATCAAATATAACTATATATACATAATTGCTGAAATAACCATGCAAGACCAGGGCCGCAATCAGGATAAAAGATGAGGCAGCAATGAAAGATGAAGCTCTAATCCCCTTTTTTTTAATCAAGGAAATAATGTTCTTGATATTACAGATTACTAATTGAAGAAAACCTTTCTGGTTTTTCAGTTTCGGCTTTTTGCCTGCAGGGACAGTTGGGACTGACCAGGATTTCATTTGATTGTTCCTCTCTGCAATGCCGACGCTATGATGCCCAGGCCTGTTAATAACTACCTACATGTAACTACTAAAGTCTAGCCCGCTGGTTAACAGAAGGCGTTTCCTCACGAACCGATCCCACAGCGCCGCTTATCATTAAATAACAAGGGCAAAACAGGGGCAACAGGCTGAGTAGTTACACATACGTTAACATTTGAACACACCACATAAAAGCAACAACCGGGTAAATAATTCGCCATTTATTTCAATTCTCCTGCTCCCTGTACTTACAAGCTCCGGTCATTGCCCGGCGTTCAACCGGCTAACTATTTCCTTTGCTGCCAGCATACCTGTTGCAGAAGATTGAATCAGACCCCTGGTGATACCGGCTCCGTCTCCAACGGCGAAAAGATTATCAATACCGGTTTCAAGAACGCTGCTCAAGCACAGTCTGAATGAATAGAACTTAACCTCCACTCCATACAAAAGGGTGTGCCTGGAGTTTACACCGGGGGCCACTTTATCCAGGGCCTCCAGCATCTCAATTATTGCGAGGAGATAGCGGTAGGGAAGGACCAGACTCAAATCCCCGGGTGTGGCTTCTTTCAGGGTGGGCTGGACAAGGCCTCGCTTAATCCGCTCCGGGGTAGACCTCCGCCCCTTGAGCAAGTCACCGAGGCGCTGAATAATTACACCGTCTCCGAGCATGTTGGCCAGGCTGGCAATGTAGCGTCCATAACGAATCGGTTCGGAAAATGGCTCTGTGAAAGTCTTGCTGACCAGCAGCGCAAAGTTGGTATTTTCAGTTTTGCTTGTGGAAAAACTGTGCCCGTTCACCGTCAGCAAGCCATCATTATTTTCAGTAACCACCACCCCGTAGGGATTCATACAGAAAGTGCGGATCCGATCATCAAACTGGCTGGTAAAATATACAAGCTTGGATTCATAGATTTTAGCGGTAACCTCCTCCATAATCACCGCCGGGATCTCAACCCGCACCCCGATATCAACAGGGTTGTTGAATCCCTTTAAGCCCAGTTTATTAGCCTGCCCGTAAATCCATTCGGCACCGACCCTCCCGGGTCCGCAAACTACATAATTTGCTTTAATATCTTCACCGGATGCAAGCCTAACCCCTACAATACGGCCATCCCGGTGTAGAAGCTCTTCAACAGTTGTGTTCATCATAATATCAACCCTGCTTTTAAGGGCTTCCTGCATCTTCTCAAGGATACCGTAACAATTTTCAGTTCCCAGGTGCCTGATTTTTGCCGGTATTAAACTGAGGCCGGCAGCTGCTGAAAGGCGCTCCATTTTCTTAATCGCTTCAGTGTCCGTTCCAAAAACTGCATCAGGAGCTCCAAAGGAAAGGTAGGTCCGGTCAACCTCATCAATCATTTCCTCAACCACGCTGCGCTCGACATATTCATCCAGCAAACCACCAAAAGCCGGGGTCAGGGTCAGTTTGCCATCGCTGAATGCACCGGCGCCACCCCAACCGCAGGTAATAGCGCAGGGATCGCAGCGCAGGCACCGGCCATATTCTTTCTGGGTTTTACAGTTGCGCTTTTCCAGGGGTGCGCCTTTATCGATCATCAATACCCGGACCCTGCTTTTAGCAGTTAATTCCATGGCCGCGAAGATGCCGGCCGGACCGGCTCCAACTATAATGACATCATAACTGCGGTTTGAATGCATTGTCTCACCCTTCATTATCCGATGGCTCTGTTGCGATTGTCTCAACCTTCTTGACCGGATGGCTCTCTTGTGATGTTGGCAAACTTTGTATAGCGATCAAGAAAATATAGTTCAACCAGGCCTGTCGGCCCATTACGCTTCTTGGCAATACTGATTTCGGCAATGTTGCCCTTATCAGATTCTTTGTGATAGTACGCTTCCCGGTAGATAAACATAACCACGTCTGCATTAGCCTCTATACCGCCCGATTCCATTAAGTCACTGAGGATAGGCCGCCGGTCGGGCCTTTTTTCTACGGCCCGGCTGAGCTGAGACAGGGCCAGGACCGGGACATTAAGTTCCTTGGCCAGAGCTTTCAGGGCCCGGGAGATCTCAGAAAGTTCCTGCTGGCGGCTTTCTGAACGGCTAAAACCGCGCATTAGCTGCAGGTAGTCAACAAATATTGCACTGAGTCCTTTTTCCGCCTTCAGCCTTCTTGCCTTGGCCCTGACTTCCATTACGGAGAGGGAAGCGCTGTCATCAATAAAAAGCGGTGAATCACTAAGCGGTCCCACCGCCCTGGTCAATTTTTGCCATTCCGCCTGTGATAAAAAGCCGCGGCGCATATTCTGGGCATCTATCTGCGCTTCAGCACACAGCAGCCGCTGGGCTAACTGTTCCCTGGACATTTCCATGCTGAAAAAAGCAGTTGGCATTTTGTCATTAACCGCAACCTGCTGGGCAATGTTCAAGGCAAATGTGGTTTTCCCCATACTGGGGCGGGCGGCAACAATAATCAGGTCTGAGTTCTGGAGTCCGAAACACATCCGGTCAAGATCAGCAAACCCGGTCGGGAGACCTGTCACACCTTTTTTCTCATCATATAGTTTTTCAATGCGGTCAAAAGTCTGAACCAGTACATCTTTTAAAGGGGCAAAGCTTTGATGCTTGCCCCGGGTCCCTATTTCAAAGATCAGCCTTTCCGCTTCATCTAAGAATTCATCTACATTGTGCGGGGCTTCAAAGCTGCGGGTAACAATTTCTGTAGCAGCCTGGATCAAAGAGCGCAGGATAGATTTCTCCCTGACAATCTGTGAATGATACTGAACATTTGCCGCAGTAGGAACTGAATTGGCTAGAGTAACCAGATAAGAGCGTCCGCCAATATCTTCCAGGCACTGGTTGCGTTGCAGCTCTTCTGACAGGGTGACCAGGTCGACAGGCTCGCCCTTTTCACTCAATGAAAGAATGGCAGAAAAAATTTTTTGATGGGCAGTGCTATAAAAGTCCTGGTCTGACAGAACCTCTGCGGCTGAGAAAATCGCCTCCTTATCAAGCATCATCGAGCCGAGTACAGATTGTTCGGCCTCTTTGCTTTGGGGCGGAACCCTATCGCTGATTACAGCCAATTTAAACTGCCTCCTTTCAGTAGAAAACTAGGCCTCCTGCTCAACACTGATGGAAACTTCGGCTTTAATACCGGGGTGCAGCTTAACGGATACGGTATGGCTGCCTAAACTTTTAATGGGTCCGTCAATTTCGATATCCTTTTTATCAACTTGAAAACCTTTTTCAGATAACTTATCGGCTATATCGGCCGGAGTAACCGAACCAAATAACCGCCCGCCTTCACCGGCGGGCATGGCGATTACCAGTTCCACGGCCTTCAATTTTTCTGCCTGATCACGAGCTTGCTCTTCCAACTGTTTGTTAAGCATCTCCTCTTTTTCCTGCCGCTTTTTCCACTCGCGCAGTCTCTGCGGAGTTGCTTCTACAGCCATACCCTTGGGTATAAGGAGGTTCCGGGCATAACCCGGAGCTACATCCTTGAGTTCACCTTTTTTACCTAAATTTTCAACATCCTGCTGCAGAATGATCTGCATTGTCAGTCACTCCTTTCAACCACCACGATATAGTGTTTCTATACCTGCTTAACCTCACCTGCGTTTCCATGCCTGCATTTTATGCTCGCTTCTGTTTTCCTAAACCGGCCGGGCAGTAGCAGGCAAAGTAGACTAAAAAAATATATATTACAAAAATGATTTGTCTAAAAATCAGCTGGTCCAGCCACCAGTTTCATGCCGGGGCGAAAATAACCCGCCTCGAACGCTGTCCTTTTATACGCATAATATTCATGATAATTAATTCTCCTCTGACCCGGCTACTCCTGCATCATGATCCAGGAAATAAAAATGACGGTGCCCGGGTAGATCTCCCGGCACCGTCTTAAAAGCGGTTATCAAAAACCTATTCTGTAGTATAGGGGAGCAAGGCCATAATGCGAGCCCTTTTTATTGCCCGGGTCAACTGCCGCTGGTGCCTGGCACAGTTTCCAGAAATTCGGCGCGGAAGCACTTTCCCTCGTTCGGTCAAGAACCGCTTTAATTTATCATACTGTTTGTAATCTATACTATCGATTTTATCTACACAAAAGCTGCAGATCTTTTTTTTCGGCTTTCTTCCTCGATCCCGCCTCATCTAATCACCCTCCTTCCGCTAAAAGGGAACATCGTCTCCACTAATATCAATATTATCAACGTCTCCACCAGGAGCTTCATCCATGCCCGACTCATCAGAGCCGCGGGGACGGTCCAGGAATTGTACATCGCCGGCAACAACTTCAGCCACTTTCCGCCTTACTCCCTGGCTGTCATCGAAAGAACGAATCTGCAAACGGCCACTGACTGCACATAGCCTGCCTTTCTTGAGGTAGTTGGCACAATTTTCAGCCTGCTTGCGCCAGGTTACTATTTTTATAAAATCTGCTTCCCGCTCCCCCTGCTGGTTGGTAAAAGGGCGGTCAACGGCAATCGAAAAAGTAGCAACCGGCACCCCGCTGCCGGCAGTATATCGCAATTCAGGATCATGGGTTAAGCGACCGATCAACACAACCTGGTTTAACATGTTAGACAGACCTCCCGGTTTTACTCTTTATCCGTTTCTTCAGACGGCTGTTCTTCCGCAGCGCTTTCGCCTTCTGCCGACTCTGCCGGCTCTGCAGCACTTTCTTCATCACCCGCTTCCTGCCCGGCCTCCTGGCCGGAATCAACAGCAGCTGCCGCTACTTCCTCTTCCTCAGCCTCTTCCGGCGCAGCCGGTTCTTCGATCTCCGGCTCTTCCGCAGCAGCGGTTTCATAATAATCTTCTTCAACACGGACAACTAAAAAGCGAAGAACTGCATCATTGACTTTAAAGAAGTGTTCCAATTCAGGAATTATGGTGCCCTGGCCTTTGAAGTAAACCAGGTAATAGTGGCCTTCTGTGTGCTTTTCGATTTCGTAAGCAAGCCGGCGCTTGCGCCAGTCAACCAACTTGTCGACTGTGCCATCATTACCGGTGATGGTGTTTTTTATCCCGTTCAATACTTCCTCATGTTCTTCCGTCTCCAGATCCGGACGGATAATGAACATTACCTCATAAAGTCCCATCTTATATCACCTCCCTCTGGACTTACGGCCCCTATCGGAGCAGGGATATGCCTGGAACATAATAGCACAAGTGGCCGGGCAAGGCAAGCTAGCGCAGATGCTTTTTTTGTCTTACTTGATGCCTGCTTTAGTCCTGTTATTTCTGCTGGTCCTGATCACATTAAACTATTCCCACCTGCACAAGCAGCCTGCTGACAGCCAACTTTTTTACATCATTAACGCTGTGCTTCTTCCCGGTAAGCTGGACCCCGCTTGATGATCTCCAGGATCCCCCTGGCTGAACCAGCCAGCGGAACTGCAAGGACCATGCCCAGCAGGCCGGCCAGGCTTCCTCCAACTAGAATCGAAACAATAATTGTGATGGGGCGCAGCTTAATGATCCTGCCCAAAACAACGGGGGCCAGGAACATACCGTCAACTACCTGGATCCCGACATAAACAAGAATAATTAGAAACGGAGAAGGAGTCAGCGGAGAAAAGCTTAACAGGAGGGCAGGCACTGCCGCAATATAAGGGCCAATATAAAGGATAAAATTGAAAACACCGGCAATTAGTCCCAGGAGCATGGCATAAGGCATACCGAGAATGAGCAGGACAATACTGGTTATCACCCCGACTGCAAAACAACGAATCAAAGATCCCCTGATGAAAATTCCAACATTTGCATCCAGAACCCCGATTAACTCTTTAGCCAGGGCCCTGTGTTTAACAGGAACAAGATCAACAAACTGGTCCCTGACCAGATGAAAATCGTAGAGCAAATAAAAAACCAGGAACAATATCAGAAAGAAATCAACTGCCCCCACGATAAGATGCAGTGAAGCTTCTGCAAGGTATTCAATCCCCTGGTGAATATTATCACTGAGGCCAACCAGGTAACTTCTGACTTCTTCTTCTACTTCAAAAATTATGATCTGCTGCGATAGCCAGGAAATGTAGTCCTGAAAGCGAGCCAGGTAATGGGGAAAACTTTCGATCAGTTCGGTTGCTTCAAAGTAGATAATCGGGACAATCAAACTGACAATAAGCGCACAGGTAAGGAGGAACACAAGAAAAACCAGGCCCGTTGCCAGGCCGTGCTGCATGTTAAAGCGTTTTTTTAAAAGTGTGAGCAGGGGGGAAAAAATATAGACAATCAGGGTGCTGACCAGGAGCAGTCCCACAACCCAGGAAATGCTGTAGAGCAGCAAAGCAGCTCCACCCAGCACTACGATAAGGGTGATCAACCTGACAGTAAAAGCCCATTGTTTGTCCACAGGATTCAATTATTAATCAATCCGCCCTTCTTACTGGCGAAACCTGAAAAACAAGACTTCACCATCTTTTACAGGGTAGTCACGCCCTTCAACCCTGGCCAGGCCTTTTTCGCGGGACCTGGCCAGGCTTCCTTCCGTAAAAAGGTTATCCCAGGCTATAACTTCAGCGTTGATAAACCCGCGCTCCATATCTGTATGTACTTTTCCGGCCGCCTCGATGGCACGGATCCCGGCCGGCACTACCCAGGCCCTGGCTTCGTCGCCCTTAACCGTATAAAAAGTAGATAATCCCAGGTGATCATAGCACTTCTTCAACAGCACTTCAGTCCGGCTTTCACTCATACCGTATGCTTCTAAAAAAGTCTTTCTTTCTTCTGCCTGCAGTTCAGTAAGTTCAGCCTCCAGCCCGGCACAGACAGGGACTACCGGGGTTTCTGGCGGGAAAAAAGACAAATCGGGATCTAAAAAATATTCTTCATCCAGGTTATAGACATAAATCATTTCTTTAAGGGTTAGTAAAGATAGCTGATCGACAACAGCCTGTACTTCTTTAGAAAAATCAAGGTATCGTAAGAATACCCCCTGGTTTAAATGCTCTTCCAGGGCATTGAGGGCTTCCAGCTCCTGTTGCGCTGTTTTTTCGCCGCTTTTTAACTTGGGTTCGACTTTTTGCTTCCTCCTGGCCACAACTTCAAGATCAGCCAGGCATAATTCCAGGTTGACCGTCTCCAGCCTTGTAAGCGGGGTTTCTTTGTCCACCGGCTGCAAATCAAAGCCCCCTACAACATGAATAAGAAGATCAACATCCCTGAGATGCCCCAGGAACTGGTTGCCAAGACCTTCGCCCCTGCTGGCCCCTTTCACCAGGCCGGCCACATCGAATATTTCGATGGTAGCCGGGGTAACTTTTTCAGAATTGAATACTTCAGCCAGGGCGCTTAACCTTTGATCGGGCAAAGGCACTACGGCTTTGTTGGAATCAATGGTAGAAAACGGGTAATTTTCTATAGTGACATCGAGCGCCGTTAGAGCTTTAAATAACGTGGATTTGCCGGCATTAGGCAACCCGACAATACCGCAGCTCCAGGCCATAACAATTCCTCCCCTGCCTAAACAGTGTCCGAATCATCGCCGGGTTCGGGATAAAAACCCTTTACACGGCGCTCAAAACGAGAACGGGGCATTAATACGCTGCGCCCGCAATTAACACATTTGATACGAAAATCCATACCGACCCTGATAATCCGCCAGCAGTTAGAACCACAGGGATGCCCTTTTTTCATCTGGACTAACTGACCCACACGGAAATCAACCATTGCGAGTAACCACCGGTCTTTATAGTCCTTTCAGTATCTTTAAAGCTTTTCCAATGCACTGTTGATTTGATCAGAAACATCGTCAATATCCTGGTTGCCATCGATCTTTTCCAGGACACCCCGGCCTTCGTAAAACTCGACCAGGGGCTCTGTTTGGTTTTTATATACCTCCAGTCTTTCTGTAACAGTGGCCAGGGAATCATCGTCCCGTTGATAAAGATCTCCGCCGCATTGATCACAAACATTGCGAACCCTGGGAGGTTTATATTTAACATGGAAGCTAGCGCCGCAATCGCCGCAAACCCTGCGACCCGTAAGGCGTTCGATCAGCTCATTTTCATCGACTTCGATCAATAAAACCCTGTCAACCTGCGTTTCTATATCCGGCAGCACCTGTTCCAGGAATACTGCCTGATCAACCGTCCGGGGAAACCCGTCCAAAAGAGCACCGTTAACACAATCCGGTTCCATTAACCTGTCCCTGACAATTTCCACAACCAGGTTATCGGGTACCAGCTGGCCCTGATCCATGTATTCACGTGCTTTTCGGCCCAGGGTGGAGCCTTCTTTTACAGCCTTCCGTAAAATGTCGCCTGTAGCAATATAAACAAGGCTAAACTTTTCAACAATCTTTTCCGCCTGTGTGCCCTTACCTGCTCCTGGCGGCCCTAAAAGAATTATCAGCATGTCAATACCTCGCTTTTCAATTCTAAATTATTTAGATTCTTGCTTTAAAGAATACAAATAACTAAATTTCTTCTTTTTATTTCTAATTCCTGCCGAAGATAAATAAAAACAGCCAAAAAGCTTTTTTAAACAAGAAAACAGGAAGCAGAATCACTTGCTTCCTGTGCCTGGTATTATTGTATTGGCGCTTTACCTGGCTACTAAAGAGCTCTCTCGTGGGATGTGCTTTCACTTAAAGGGCTTTGGTACTTGCTTTTTTCTTCTGCCTCAGTGTCAACTGTACCATAAGCTTTGTCTTTCTTAACCTGGCTTTCTTCAGGCTCTTCCTCATGTTCCATTTCCATGGTCCCTGAAAGGACAGCACCTTCTTCAATCACCAGGGCATTGGCCTTAAAAGTCCCAACCGCAACACCTGTTCTTTTTAATTCCAGTTTCCCTTCCGCTTCCAGGGTTCCTTTAAAATTGCCGGCAATGGTGATGTTACGGGCTTTTACTTCCACCGAAACCCGGCCGCCTTCTCCAACTACAATATCGCCCTGGTTTATAATCGTGCCTTCTGCTTCTCCATCAATACGGATGAGCCCTTTGCCGTTGATGGTGCCGTTAAATACAGTATCCTTTCCGATAATGGTATTTACCTTGTCAGACGAAACTTCCATATTATCTTTTTTAAACAAGCTTTTTTCCTCCTATCACTTAGTTTAATTATTATCTGGTCAAAGCCGGGCTACTCAAAGTACCTTTCCGGGTTTACAGGAGAACCTTCATTATGAACTTCATAGTGCAGGTGCACACCTGTGGTTCGTCCGGAAGCACCCATATAGCCTATAGTTTCTCCCCTCTCGACTTGATCTCCTTTGTTTACAGCAAAGCCTGCCAGGTGGGCATAATAAGTTTCATAGCCATAACCATGGTCTATGATCAAAAGGTTTCCGAAACTGCCCCGGTAGCCGGAAAAAGTGACCTTGCCATCTGCGGTAGCCCAGATTGGCGATCCCCGGGAACCAATTATATCTACCCCGGTATGAAACTGGTAACCACCGCCATAGGGAATGGATCTCATCCCGAAGCCGGAAGAAACACGTCCCCTCGCCGGCCAGATAGAAGGTTTCGCCTTTGCTCTTTCGGCATATTCGCCAAGGAGATCTAAGGTTTCAGAGCGTTCCGGAACTATATTTTTCAGCACCTCAATATTGCCGGAGGTTCTTTCTAAAAGGTTGCCGCTGGATTGGGCTTGATCGTAAGGCCGTTCATAGGCCAGCGGTCCTGTCATTTCAAGCGAAGGGGATTTTGAATTGGAAGCATAGCCGTTGTATCTTGGAGTAGAAGAATTTGAATTGGAATCGGATTGGTTTTCCAGGGCTTCATCCACTTCTTCTTCTTCCAGTTCCAACTTTTCAGTAACAAACTTCACCAGCTCGTCAACATCACGCAGCTGATCCATCATTCTTTCAGTTTCTATGGCCAGGGAGTCGATTTCTTCCTGCTGGGCCCGGTTTAAATCTCTCAATGCCTGGGCCTCTCTGGCCTCAGCTGCCGCTTTCAGATAGGCATAACCGAGAGCACTGAATCCGGCTACCCCGAGGACCAGTATGCCAACAGCAACCTGGACCACAAACAGCGGCAGCCGCAGGCTGAAAGTAGCTTCCTCGGAATGGGGAACAATCATAATTGTAAAACAACGTTTTTCTTTCTTGGATGACATAACCTGCAACTACTCCTTGATTAATTCTTCGACCTTGATAATGTGGTGTTAAATCTTTTCGTTAAAAAAATCGGGTTTTTAAAAACACCACTTCTGGTATTCTCCCCCGATATCATTTACTCGTCAATTATATCACAACAAATCCAGACCGAACAAATTCACAATCTTCTGCCGCCATAGATGGCTCTTGCATGCAGCAGCGGAATATCCAGCCTTTGTGTTTAACACTCCCTGGAATAAGCAGCAGTGAAATATGTTTCACGTGAAACATTTACTAGAGCCCCTCTGGCAGCAGCTTTGATACAACCCGCTCCAGATCCTCGTCACCGTAATAATATATTTCAATAGAACCTCCTTTTTTGCCCGGTTTTATCTTAACTTTTGTCCCAAGTGCTCTCTGCATTTGCAGCTGCAATTCTGCCTGCAGCGGATCCGGACCGCTGTTGCCGTCTAGCCCCTCTTCAGTTTTCTGCTCTTTAGTGCGATTCAGCTTTGCAACCATTCTCTCCGCTTCACGGGCAGAAAAGCCTTCTTTAGTTATTAAGCGGGCTGCTTCTATTTGTTTGTTCTGATCGGCAATTGACAGTAGCGGGCGAACCTGCCCCGCTGTCAACTCATTTTTGGCCAGCATATCCAGGATTTTATCAGGCAGGCCAAGAAGCCTGAGACTGTTGGCGACTGAAGGCCTGCTCCGGCCCAGTCGATGTGCCAGTTCTTCCTGGGTATAATTATGTTCCTGCATTAACCGTTTATAGGCCATTGCTTCGTCAACAGGATTTAGATCTTCCCTCTGCAAGTTTTCGATGAGGGCAATTTCAAGCATCGTTTTTCTGTCTACCGGTTTTACAATGGTCGGAATAGATCTTAAGCCGGCTTGCTTTGCCGCCCGGCAGCGCCTCTCACCTGCAACCAGGGTATAGCTTTTTCCGTCATCGTCCGGCGAAACCACTACAGCCTGCAAAACACCGTGCTCCTTGATGGAAGCAGCAAGTTCTTTTAATTTTTCATCATCAAAATCGCGGCGCGGCTGATATGGATTGGGCTTAATCAGGTCAAGAGAAATTTCATTTGTTTCAGCACCCTCATCCATTACTTCCGGGATTAATGCCCCCAGGCCCCTACCCAAGCGTCTCTTTTCTGGCATTCTCTAATACCTCCCGGGCTAAAGAAAGATGTAGTTTGGCCCCCTTACTGCGCGGATCATATTCAAGAATGTGCTGGCCATAACTGGGAGCTTCACTTAAACGAATATTACGCGGTATCACCGTATTATAAACATAATGCTTAAAATAATTCCGGACCTCTTCTGCCACTTGTTCAGAAAGATTTGTACGTATATCATACATGGTCAGGACCACACCTTCAATGGTTAAACTATCATTAAGGTGTTTTCGAACCAGGTGGATAGTGTTCATGAGCTGGCCCAGGCCTTCCAGCGCATAATATTCGCACTGGATCGGGATCATGATCCCGTGCGCAGCATTCAGTGCATTAAGAGTAAGTAGTCCCAGTGAAGGAGGGCAATCAATTATAATAAAAGAATAGTCATCAAGTAGCTGTCCCATGGCCTTTTTTAGCTTATCCTCGCGTTCATTCATTGATACAAGCTCTATTTCTGCTCCTGCCAGCTGTATCGTCGCCGGTACCAAGACCATGTTTTCCCACCGGGTTGGCATAATCACATTCTTTAAAGGCAAATCATCAATCAAAACATTATAGATACAAGTTTTCAGGTTCTCCCTGGCCAGCCCAACACCACTGGTAGCGTTCCCCTGTGGATCAATATCGATAAGCAGAACCTTTTCTCCCATTGTAGCCAGCGAAGCGCTGAGGTTTATGGCGGTAGTTGTTTTTCCTACACCACCTTTTTGATTTGCAATAGCAATTACCCTGGCCATATTATATCTCTCCTCATGATGGCTTATTATTGTTCTTATTTGCTGCCTGTTCCTTTTTACTATGCTTATGCTGCAGCATTTCCCTGGTTAACCTGATATTTATCTCAATGTAATCCGGCTCCACAGTTTCATTTACTTCAGGATAAAAACCGGAGCTCTTTATCACCTGGATCGCTTCCCTGATTGTATTTAAAACAATACGCATATCCCTGATGATTGGCTTAGAACCTTTGACCCTTTTTTGACTTTCTTTTTCACCGCTAATTCTTGCAATTCTATTTTCTGCCTGTTTTACTGTCAATCCACTCTGTCCTATTTCCTCAATCATTTTCAGCTGCTCTTCTTCATTAACAAGCCTGAGCAGGGCCCGGGCATGTCTCTCTGAAAGATTATACTCCTGTAATTTTTCACGCACAGCCTCGGGCAATTTAAGCAGCCTTATTTTATTTGCTATTGTAGACTGGCTTTTCCCCAGTCTTTGGGCCAGGACTTCCTGGGTCAGGTTGAAGTTTTTCATCAGGCTTACATAACCATTGGCTTCTTCAATAATATTTAAGTTTTCCCGCTGCAGGTTTTCAATCAAAGCAGTTGTGGCCATATCATTGTCGGTGAGGGTTTTGACTGCTGCCGAGATTTTTTTCCACCCCAGCTTTTTACAGGCAAGATATCGGCGTTCGCCAACTACCAGTTGATAACCGCTTCCAACCCTGCGCACAACAATAGGTTGAATTAATCCTGATGCTTTAATTGACTGGGCCAGTTCGTCGATTTTTTCCTGGACTATTTCCCGCCTCGGTTGAAACGGGTTGGGTTTAATCCGATCAAGATCAATAGCCAGGACTTTATCTGTCGATGGTTCTATTTCTGCTGCCGTTAACTGTTGATGCATTTTTTCTGACATTACCTCAACATCCTTTTCAAAGCTTTAATGGGGCAGGGTTTCTCAGCCTGTTTCACATGAAACCCGGCAATTATATGTAGAGCCTGGAAGTGACTGATCAAAAAACTTATCACATCATTAAATTAGACAGTTCTTCGTTCTTTCCTTCAAATATATTTTTGTTCTTCCAAACATATTTTTGTTCTTCAAACATGATCTTTTGAGAAGCGGGCCATTAGAACCCGTTTATTTCAAAGGCCTGCGGGCAGGGACACCCGCCCGGCGCGGGTATTTTAGGGGGGTTGCCCTGGTTTTCCTGATATTATAAAGCAGCCTCTGCTCACCGTCTTTCAATTCATAAGTCCACTCGGCTTCTAATACCCCACCGCATGCTGATAAAGCCTTAACAGCTTCCCGGGCTTCACCTTTCCCCTTCGGACCTTTATAAAATAGCGCCCGGCCGCCTTTTCTCAGCAGCGGCAGTGCCAGCTCCACCAGGACCGCCATTTCCGCTACAGCCTTACTCAAAACAAGGTCATACTGCTCCCGGTAGCCACTGCCCTGTCCGTATTCTTCCGCTCTTCCACACAGGACACATGCTTTTTCCAGGTTTAACTCATTGATCACATCACTCAAAAATGCAGCTTTCTTCCGGTTTGCATCCATCAAAAATAATTCTATTGAAGGCCTGCATATTTTAAGGGGTAAGCCAGGCAGCCCACCTCCACTGCCGAGGTCTACTATCTTTAAGCCGGGTTCGAGTGCAGTAACTTCCAAGATTTTGAGCGAATCATAAATCTGCTTCCATATAATCCCCTCCAAACTCTTTTCCCCGGTTAGCCTTAACTTGTTCAAGCCTTCATGCAGCAGCATGGCAAATTGAGCCACTTGCTTTTTCGTGATGGCATCAATAGTGCCTATGTTCAAATCCGTAAACATCTCTTCAATATGGGCTTGAACGCGTCCGGACATAATCACTTAAGCTCCAATCATTTTAACACCGTTTATTTGCCCAGGCAAAATTCATTGAAAATCTTATCAAGTAAGTCTTCGTTAACCGTATCGCCTGTTATTTCTCCCAGCTTATACCAGGCATATTGCATTTCCAGGCTTACAATTTCCAGGGGCTGTTCCTTAACTGCCTGAATAGCCCTGTCTATATTCTCTATTGCCTCACCAATAGCTTCTTCATGCCTGATTGACACCACAACGGGACTTTCACTAACCCATTCTTCCCCAAAGATGTGATCCAGTTCGGCAGTTACTGCTTCTTCAAGGTCATCTATACCGGCACCATGTACTGCAGATGTTTCAACAACTTTTACACCGGGATACCTGCTTTTTAAAGTATCCGGTTTTAATTTCTTTTTCAGATCGGTTTTATTAACCACTACAACCAGCCCCTGGCCTTCTTTTCTCATAGCAGCGATCTCTTCGTCCGCATTAGTCCAGTCTGCCGAACCGTCAAAGACCAGGATGACTAACCGCGCTTTTTCAGCTGCAGATCTGGATAAAAGAATCCCCTGCTTCTCAACCGGATCACAGGTGCCCTGGATGCCGGCGGTGTCTACCAGCCTGATGGGGTAACCACCCAGGTTCATATAGCCTTCCAGTATGTCCCGCGTTGTTCCGGGCACCTCATGAACTATTGCCCTTTGCTGCTGAAGCATCGCATTTAACAATGACGATTTGCCCACATTCGGTTTTCCGATTATTGCTACAGAAACGCCTTCCTGGTAAGCCCTGTTTTTTTCCGCTCCACTAAGCATTTTATTTAAGAATCCTTTTAACTCCCGCAACTGCTGTTTCAGTTCACTATAATCATATTCAGCCTCATCAAACTCATCCGGGTAATCAAATGATGCTTCCAGCGGCGCTCTTAGTGATATAATCTTATCCCTTGCTGTTTCCACATTATTCATCAGTTCACCTTGGAGACCCCTGGCCGCTATTTTTACCGCTTCTTCTGAACGGGCCCTGATCATATTTAATACTGCTTCAGCCTGGCTCAGATCAATTCTTCCATTCAGGAATGCTCTTTTAGTAAATTCCCCCGGCTCAGCCGTCCTCGCACCGGTTTCGAAAATCATATTTTGAACAGACCTTAAGGCAAAAATTCCACTATGGCAGTTCACTTCTACAATATCTTCTCTTGTATATGTTTTGGGGGCGGGCATAAATGAAACCAGCACTTCGTCAATGATATTATCCTGAAAATCTTTTATATGCCCGAAGTAAAGATGGCGAGGTTTTGGATAACCAGGCTCCTTTTTCCGGGGACAGGCAAATATCCTGTCAACTATTTTGAAGGCATCCGGTCCGCTGAGGCGGACTATACCTATCCCTCCCTCACCCAAAGGTGTGCTGATTGCAACTATAGTATCATTTTCCCTCACAAGGATTCCCCCATAAAGCAATTTGCTTCAATAAAAAACCGCCCCGTGACGGGGCGGCGCCTGAAAAAATGTTTAACGTGGAACAATGACCACTTTCCGGTAAGGCTCTTCCCCGCTGCTGACCGTAGTTATCCCGGAATAATTCTGCAGGGCCAGGTGGATAACCCGTCTTTCCTGCGGTGTCATTGGTTCAAGCGCCTTTTCTGTTCCTTCTTCTTTTACTCTTCTGGCAACACTTTTAGCCAGCTGGACCAGGGTTTTTTCTCGCCTCTCCCTGTAATTTTCCACATCCAGGACAATCATCTTATTAAGCCCCAGAAACTGCCTCCGCAAAATTACGCCAACCAGGTACTGTATATCGCTGAGCGTTTTTCCCCGCCTGCCGATCAGGCTCCCAACATCTTCTCCATATACTGATACCTTCACTTTTTCTTCATCTTCTTCTACGATCACTTTGCCATCTATATTCATGTAAGATAGCATATCTTCCACATATTTCTTTACGTAATCTTCCGGCGTCTTTTCCGGCTTTACCAAAACACGCGCATCCTTGCTACCCAGCAAACCCAGCAACCCCTGGTTTGGTTCCTCTTTAACTTCAATAACTGCATTATCCTTTTTTATACCAAGAGAAGCAAGGGCTTTATCAACAGCTTCATCGACGGTTTTCCCTGTTGCTTCAATCTCGCTCATTTCTTACCCTTCCCTTTTTTCTTTTTTTTAGTTTTTCCATCCCTGTCCACGGCATTTCCGCCTTCTTTTCCTCCTGCTTCAGCTTTAATTTCATCCTCTTTATTTGAGCTCACCTTAAAAAAGTCTGCTTCCTTTTCTTTCTTTTCTTTCTTTACTTTCTTTTCTTTCTTTCCCTCGCCCTTTTCCTTCGATGCTTTTTTGGTTTCTGCTTCATTCTTGATGTCTTCATCTTTAACCCTGGCCTTTATTTCAATATCTTTTCCTTCTTTTTTGCTATCCAGGTAGTTGATAAATTGATGCTGACCGATTGAGAATAAATTGTTCATAGTCCAGTAGATCACCAGGCCCACCGGGAAGCCGAAGCTGAAAACGGTAATCATGGCCGGCATCATATATACCATCATTTTCTGGCTGCTGTCTGCAGGCATTGACATCTTTGAATACAGGAATGTTGTGCCGCCTGCTATTAGAGGAAATATATAATAGATGCTGATCTGGCTGATGAAGTTATCAAACCCGATGTTAGGAACAGCCATCAAGTCAATAAACTCCGCACTCTGAAACAAATACCTGTTTATTTCTTCCATATTCAAAAAATGATCCGGTTCCCTCAGGATGCGGAAGATGCCAATCAAGATTGGGAATTGAACCAGCAGCGGCAAGCATCCGGCCAGGGGGTTCATTTTATTTTCCTTCATAAATTCACTCATGGCCTGGTTCTGTTTTTGCTTGTCATCCTTATATTTCTGCTGGATTTTTTTAATTTCAGGCTGGAGCTTCTGCATTCTTCTCGTGGTCTGGATTTGTTTGTTATTTAATGGAAAAGTAATCAGCTTTACAATCATGGTTAAGATTATAATTGCTGCTCCAAAATTTGGTATAAATGCATATATAAAGGTTATGACTTCGCTGAATACTTCAGCTATGGCATCTATCATTAAACGTTCCTCCTTACCAAGGTTTATTCTACTGGATGATAACCGCCAGGATTAAATGGGTGGCAGCTCAGTATTCTTTTTAAACCCATGAAAAGTCCCTTTAAAAATCCATATTTGCAGACAGCTTCGTAAGTATACTGTGAACAGGAGGGATAAAATCTGCATACCTGAGGTTTTATAGGAGAAATAAATAGCCTGTAAAACCTGATCAGTGCCAGGCACATTATGGTTACCGGGCGCTCGGCTGCTTTAAGTGTTTTTTCTGCAGCAATTTTCCTTTCCGGCATAGATTAAACAGCTCCTTGCACGCTTCATGAAACGTAACATCTACTGCCGGTTTTCGTGCGATCAAAATAAAATCATAGCCCTTTTTTAACTGATCTTCTACCTTATAGAAAGCTTCCCTGTAAATTCGCCTGATTCTATTTCTGACAACACTTTTACCAACTTTTTTACTGATTGAAAACCCTATACGATTAAAATCAATGCCATTTGGGCAGTAATATAGGACGATATTTCTTGATACCACCGTCCTGCCGTTACGATACACCCATTTAAATTCCCAGTTTTTTTTAAGCCTCAAAGATTACCCTGAACCTTTCAAGCACTTAATTGTTTCCTGTTCTTCTTCCTTCTTCTCCTGATAACCTGCCTACCGGCCTGTGTCCTCATTCTTTTAAGGAAGCCGTGGTTTCTTTTCCGTTTTCTTTTTTTCGGTTGATAAGTTCTTTTCATGATTCACAAACCCCTTCTATGTTCATTCTGAATCAAAGGAAATTATACAGTAATTAAAGCAAGGGTGTCAAGCAAACAAAATGCCTTTAAAGCTTACAATTTAGTTTCTTTAAGCAGTCTTCAAATATGCAGATAACTCAGGCTAAGGATTTACGTTATTTTTTGTTTACAAGGCTTTGCCTTACTAAAACAGCACTTTCCTTGTTCTTTTACCGGTAGATTTTCTTTGCAGTTGCTGTGGATATCTGTTAATATGTTTTTAAAAAGCAGAGATAATGTTAAATATAATTATAGTTATCCACAGGTTATGTTGATAACTAGCATTATTGTTAATAACTCGCCAATTTCTTGCTCCTGTAGGAGGGTTTTTTTATGAACAGCCAATTACATGAAACCTGGCAATTAATCCTTTCTGAACTGAGCAAGGAATTAAATAAGCCCAGCTTTGAAACCTGGTTCAACCTCTCCAGGCCTGTTTCACTGGAAAACAACCGCCTGGTAGTTGAAGTCCCCAACGACTTCACCAAGGAATGGTTTGAAACAAGATACCAAACCCAAATAGTTAATGCTTTAAAAGCAATTACCGGTGAAAACTATAGTGTCAATTTTATTATTGCAGCCGACCTTGAAGATAAAGATGAATTTGAACTACTCGGTGATTTAAGCCAACCCCGGCAGGTTCTTAAGTCATCTTCGGATGCTCCACAGCAGCTTGCCCAGAGCAGTCATAACAATCCCCACGATAGCAATGAAGTTCATTTAAAAAACAAATTCATATCCAGTTTTAACCCCCGCTATACCTTTGATACTTTTGTGGTAGGTTCTTGTAACCGCCTCTCTCATGCTGCCTCACAGGCCGTTGCAGAGAGCCCGGCCCGTGCTTATAATCCCCTGTTTATTTACGGAGGA
The DNA here is from genome assembly GCA_003550645.1 of Syntrophomonadaceae bacterium. GTDB lineage: Bacteria > Bacillota > Dethiobacteria > DTU022 > DTU022 > B1SED10-74M. Next base: position 33,304 of record PUKV01000252.1, read on the forward strand.
GTCGGTCTTGGCAAAACACACCTCCTGCATGCCATCGGTCAATACACTCTTATTAAGCATGGTTTCACCCGGGTGTTTTACTTTTCTTCTGAAAAATTTACCAATGAGTTCATTAATTCAATCCGTGATAACAAAACCCTCGATTTCAGGAATAAATACCGGAACATGGATATCCTTTTGATTGACGATGTCCAGTTTTTAGCAGGTAAAGAACAAACCCAGGAAGAGTTTTTCCATACCTTTAATGCTCTCCATGATAACAACCGCCAGATTATTATTTCCAGCGACAGGCCCCCTAAAGAAATCCCCACCCTTGAAGACCGCCTACGTTCCCGGTTCGAATGGGGCTTAATTACCGATCTTCAACCCCCCGACCTTGAAACCAGGACGGCAATTTTAAAGAAAAAAGCCCTGTCCGACGGTATCGATATACCGGACCAGGTTATTCAATACATTGCTGAAAAAATTGTTACCAACATTCGTGAACTCGAGGGGGCTTTAATTCGCATTGTTGCCTATGCTTCACTTTCAGAGTCACCGGTAACCCTCGAATTGACCGAAGCGGCTTTACAGGATATCATCTTCCCCCGCCAGAAAAATATAACTATCAAAAACGTGATTCAAGCTACTGCAGATGGGTTCAATATCAAACCGGAAGAAATTAAATCGAAGAAAAGAACCCAAAATATTGCCCTCACCAGGCAGGTTGCCATGTATCTTTGCCGCATGCTAACAGACCTTTCTCTTCCGAAAATTGGAGAAGAATTCGGCGGCCGGGATCACACCACGGTTTTGCATGCGTTTAAAAAAATCGAGGAAATGATTGCCAACGACAGTGATTTTAAACACCGTATTGAATTAATCAAAAATAATATTCTTGATAATTCCTGAACAACATGTAGATAAGCTGTGTTTATCTAGTGTTCTTTATTTTATCACCATGCTTGACCTGATCTTTGAACAGCATTTTAATAGGTTGTCCACATTTTTTGTGTCGCCGCTTTTTTATTTTAAGCCTATTTCATTATCCTTTCGGTGTAAATAATATCTTATCAACAGAATACACATCTTTTACTACTGGTACTTGTTTTATATATATGTTTAATTAAAATCTATTTGTTAAGAAAAGATGTTAACAATTTTTTGAGGGAGGGTTCTTCTATGCAAATAACAACAAATTCTGGAGAGCTATACAAATGCCTTGATACCGTAGAAAAAGCTTTACCGGTCCGTTCTACAGTCCCTATGATAAATAGTATTTTATTTGAGGTTCAACCGGACGCCCTGGTTTTTTCATCTACCAACTTAGAAATGGCAATCAGAGTTAGCATCGATTATGCCGGCGATGACACCGGAAAAATACTTTTACCTCCCAAAATTGTAGATATTATGCGATACTTTCCGGTTTCTGAGGTCAATTTACATATAAACTGGGATAACTACAGGGTTGATCTTACTGGTGGGACAGCTCACTTTAACCTCAACGGTGCTGATGCTTATGATTACCCTACCGCCGTATTCGGCCAACCGGATCCCGACAGCGGCTTTTCAATTGGGCAGCAGCGCTTTAAAAAGATTTTAAGGTCGGTTATTTTTGCCGCTTCTGCTGAAGAAACCCGCCCGGCGTTTAATGGTGTTCTATTTGCTTTCGATGGCCCAAAATTAACTTTAACTGCTTCAGATACATACCGCCTGGTTGTTAAAGAAATCCAGGACGATAGCTGGTCTTTTGAGGAAAGAAAGTGCCTGGTTCCAGCCCGGGTGATGCGGGAATTTTTGAGAATCGTTGAAGATAGTGAAAAGGAAGTTTTAATAGGTTTGGATAATAAAACGATTGCCTTCAATTTTGACAGCATTAATTTTACCTCCCGCCTGCTTGAGGAAAAATACCCGGATGTTAGCGGTGTTATACCAGGTTCATATAAAACCAGGGTTAAGATTGAACGAAAAGGATTTGAAGAGGTGATCAGCAGGGCCGCCTTGCTTGCGGAGGGTAAGAACCAGGCTGTTAACCTCATTTTAAATAATAACCAGCTGGAAGCAAAAGTTTCCGGGCAGGAAGGAAGTATGGAGGAATTAATACCGGTTGAACAGGACGGTGAAAACATAGACCTGCATGTTAACACCCGTTTTGTGCTGGATATTTTAAAAATACTGGAGGAAAAAGAAGTACTGATTGATTTCCATGGAAACGACGGCCCCCTCATTTTTAGGCTGGTTGATGATCAGAGCTTTCTTTACCTGGTTCTACCGATCAAAAAAATTAACTGAATCTTCTGCGGGGGTCTTTAATTGTTCTACCTTAAGCACATCAACCTGGAAGCATTTAGAAATTACAGGCAACAGTATATTCAATTCCATCCCGGATTGAATATTATTACCGGTGATAATGGCCAGGGCAAGACCAATCTGCTGGAAGCCATTTTTTTTCTGTCTGTCAATCGTTCCTTTAGAACCAGGAAAGATCAAGAACTGCTCCATTTTGGTGAAAACTGCTTTAATGTAAAAGGTAGTTTCATCAGGGATGATTTTGACCATGTTGTTCACGTGGGCTACAGGCATAATCAGCGTTTAACAATAAAAGTGAATAATGACCAGGGCCACCGCTATAATCATATTAAAGATTATCCGGTCATAGTATTTTGTCCAGATGACCTGCAGATTATCAGCGAAGGCCCGTCTATCCGGCGCCGTTTTTTAAACCTGGAAGCTTCCAGGCTCGATCCCACTTATTTAAAAAATCTAAGGGATTACCAGCGCGTCCTGAACCAGCGCAACCGGATTTTGAAAGATTTTAAAAACAGAACCTTAATTAACGACTACCTGGTTTCCTGGGATCAGGCATTAGTGTCTCTCGGTGTAAGCTTGATCAGGGTAAGGACGGATCTGGTCAAAGCGCTGGAAAAAGAGGCCAGGTTATTTTTTGATGCTATGACCGGATCTAAAGAGGAACTGTCCCTGGAATACGCAAGTACAGTTAAAAGATGCCAGGATTCAAATGAAATGATAGCGCAATTCCACCACGATCTTCAGGAAAAAAGGGAACAAGAAATGAAGCGATGTTCGACATTGCTTGGTCCGCATCTTGATGATATGGTAATTATGATAAACGGTTACAATACCCGGCATTATTCATCACAGGGGCAAAAAAGGACGGCTGCCCTGGCTTTGAAAATGGGAGAAGCAAGTCTTGTCCAAAAAAAACAAGATCTATACCCGATTATCCTGTTAGATGACGTTTTTTCTGAATTTGACCAGGCCAGAAAGCAGCACCTGCTAAATTTTATTCGCAAAAATGCCGGCCAGTGTTTTATTACTTCTGCCGTTGATTTGGGCGGAATGATTGAAGAATTAAAGCGAAGTTACAAGCAGATTAAGATAAACCGGGGGATAATTGTTGATGAAGAAGTTAGGGCCGGTGATTGAAAATATCCTGCGCCGTCATAACCTCTGGCATGGATACCAGCAGTACTTAATTGTTGAGCAGTGGCCTGAAATTGTTGGTCCAGATCTGGCTGAAGTTACAAAGGCGGAAAGCATATCCAACGGTTTACTCCGGGTGCTGGTAAAAGATTCAGTATGGGCTTATCACCTTTCAATGATGAAACCCCGGTTGAAGACAAAAATAAATAACTTTGCCGGTGGAAAAGTAGTAACTGATATATTTTTTCAAATTGGTGACCTTGAAAAGCAGGAAAAAGAATAACTATATGTAAATAGTAACAGGTAGCTGATTCAGCCATGGAAAGGGACTCAACCTGAATTATGCCATTTAAATCTACTATTTTCTTACTGGCGGGAGGATATTGATGTTTTTACACATTGGTAATTCCAAAATAGTGTTTAATGATGATCTGATCGGTATTTTCAACCTTGACCCCATGCCTGCTCAGGTGAACAAGCAGTTGATCAAGTCTGCTTCTTTTGAAGCACTGTATGATCATACTAAAAAAGATCATCCCAGGTCTTTTATTGTTACTGAAAATGATATTTATATGTCACCTATTTCCCCCCTCACTTTATTCCGACGGCATAATTCTTCCGGATGAAATAACCCGTAAACTGCTTTCCTGAAACATGTTATAATTACATAGGCGTAAACAGTTTTTTAATGTTTAACTTGATAAGAGGTGGAGAATGTCCAGATCAAACAAAAACCATGACTACAACGCAGAGCATATCCAGGTATTAGAAGGCCTCGAAGCGGTCAGGCTCAGGCCCAGCATGTATATCGGTTCTACATCGAGCCGCGGCCTGCATCATCTCCTGTTTGAAGTTGTAGATAACAGCATAGATGAAGTCTCAGCCGGCTATTGCAAACAAATAAAAGTCACCATCAATACGGACAACAGCGCCACTGTTACCGATGATGGGCGAGGGATTCCGGTAGAAATGCATCCCCAGGAAAACCGCCCTGCCGTGGAAGTGGTCCTTACTACCCTCCATGCGGGGGGTAAATTCGGCGGTGACAGTTATAAAGTTGCCGGTGGGCTGCACGGCGTCGGGGTTTCTGTGGTTAACGGCCTGGCTGAATGGTTGGAAGTCGAAGTATTCCGTAACGGTAAGAAATATTTTCAGCGTTACGAAAAAGGCAATAAGGTAACCCCGATCAAGGAAGCTGGAGAAATCAAAAAAACCGGTACCAGTATAACTTTTAAGCCTGACCATGAGATCTTCGGTGATATTGATTTTGAAAACGATATTATTATACAACGCCTGCGGGAGCTGGCTTTTCTGAATAAAGGGACAAAAATAGTTTTTAAAGATTTGCGCACCGGTCAAGAAGAAAAATTCAAATATGACGGCGGCATTATCCAGTATGTTTCATATTTGAACCAGGGCAAAGAAACTGTACCCAACAAGCCGGTTTACATTCAGCGCTCTGTTAGCGGCTTAGAAGTGGAACTTGCCCTGCAGTATCATGCCGGTTATGCAGAAGTTATCTATTCCTATGCCAACAATATTCATACCCATGAAGGCGGGACCCATGAGTACGGTTTTAAGATTTCACTGACCCGTTTGGTCAACGATTTTGCGCGCAAATTAGGCCTTTTAAAAGATAACCAGGGCAACCTTTCCGGAGAAGATATCAGGGAAGGCCTGGTCGCAGTGCTAAGTGTCAAGATTATGGATCCTCAATTTGAAGGCCAGACTAAAACTAAACTTGGTAATACTGAGGTCCGCAGCATAGTGGATAATGTTTGTTACGAAGGGCTGGAAGCATTTCTGGAACAGAACCCGGCTGTTGCCAGGCGGATTATTGAAAAAGCGATCAGGGCTTCCCGGGCCCGGGAAGCGGCCCGCAAAGCAAGAGAACTGACCAGGCGGAAGAACGCCCTGGAAATAACCAACCTGCCCGGGAAACTGGCGGACTGCACTTCCAAGGATCCCGGGGAAAGCGAGCTGTTCCTGGTCGAGGGCGATTCCGCGGGCGGTTCAGCCAAGCAGGGCCGGGACCGCCGCTTCCAGGCCATCCTGCCCCTGCGGGGCAAGATCATCAACGTGGAAAAGGCAAGGCTTGATAAAATCCTGGCCAATGATGAGATCAGGACCCTGATCACCGCTCTCGGAACAGGAATTGAAGACGAATTTGACATCCAGAAGGCCCGCTACCAGAAAATCATTATTATGACCGATGCCGATGTTGACGGTTCTCATATCCGGGTCCTGCTTTTGACCTTCTTCTACCGGTTCATGCACCAGCTAATCGACAGCGGTTTTGTCTATATCGCCCAACCCCCTTTATATAAGGTAAAGAGAGGCAAGAAAAAAGAAGAATACCTTTACCGGGAAGAAGAACTGCAGAAACTGCTGGAGGGCTGGGACCGGGAAGGCGGCCTGCAGCTGCAGCGCTACAAGGGTCTTGGGGAAATGAATCCTGAACAGCTCTGGGAAACAACCATGAACCCTGAGACAAGGATTATCAAGCGGGTTGAGCTGCTTGATGCCATCCAGGCTAATAACATCTTTGGCGTGCTCATGGGCGACAAAGTAGAACCGCGGCGCATTTTTATTGAGGACCACGCCAGGGAAGTGCAAAACCTCGATATTTAACTGAGCTAAGCTTTAGTAGATTCTATGAAAAAGTAAAATATAATAAACGAGGTGAGAATGTTTTGAAGCATTCCAATGTGTTTTATCGATCCCTGGAAAAAAAGTATCCTTTGCTTGACAGGGGTGAAGGTATTTTCGTATGGGATGACTGTGGCCGCAGGTACCTGGACGGCGCATCCGGTTGTGTTGTTACCAATATCGGTTACGGGGTGCAATCAGTAGCGGAAGCCCTTTACAAGGAAGCCCGGCAGACGGGCTTTTCTCATGGAACTACCTTTACCAACAGACCCCAGGAAGAACTGGCCCGCCTGGTAACCGAAGACGCTCCCCCGGGCATGGATTATGTTTATTTTGTCTCCGGGGGCACGGAGGCAAATGAAACCGCTTTCAGCCTTGCCATCCAGTATCACCGTCAAAAAAGCAACCATAAAAAATGGAAAATAATCGGCAGGCGCCTGAGTTATCACGGCAGTTCATTTGCCACCCTTTCAACTGCCGGTAATATAGAACGGCGCAGCCTTTATTCTCCGCTTGTGATGCCTTTCCCGCTCGTCCCGGCCCCGCACTGCTACCGCTGTTATTGCGGCGCTACTTATCCGGAATGCGGGATTAGTTGTGCCCGGGAACTGGAGAATACCATTCTTGCAGAAGGACCAGAAAATGTAGCGGCCTTTATCTTTGAGCCGATCATCGGTACCTCTGCTGCAGCCAGTGTTCCCCCGGCTGAATACTTTACCATGGTTCGTGACATTTGCGATCGTTACGATGTGCTGATGATTACCGATGAAGTGCTCTGCGGTTACGGCAGGAGCGGTCTTTACATGGCTATGGATCACTTTGGAGTCAGCGCCGACCTGGTTACTCTTGGCAAAGGGCTGGGTGGAGGATACGCTCCGCTGGGTGCAGTTTTAATGCAGGAAAAAGTGTATGAGATTTTTAACAACAATACCCGCAATTTCATTCATGGTTATTCGTACCAGGGTAACCCGGTTAGCTGTGCCGCCGGGGTGGCTGTAAACCTGTATATAAAAGAGAACAACCTTTTCCAGCAAGTTGAAGAAAAAGGCCGGTACCTGAAAGGCAAGCTAAATGAAGTTGCTGCCGGCAGGCCAATCGTTGGCGATGTCCGGGGCATGGGTTTACTCCTGGGACTGGAACTGGTCAAGGACAGGGAGACAAGGGAATCTTACCCGGCATCAATTGCCCTGGCTGAAAAGGTCCGTGCAATAGCCATGCATGAACTGGACGAAGGGTTGCTAGTATATACCGGGGTGGGCAGAACGGCCGATATTTTTCCTCGCGATTATCTGCTTGTTGCTCCACCGTTTGTAATCGAGAAAGCAGAAATGGACTTGCTGGTTGACCTGCTCGCTGGAGCAGTAGATAAAGCATGTGAAAGCCTTGCTTAATAATTATTCTAGCGAACCGGCCTGGTATTTAAACCTGCTTTTCTTGAGGGTTACTCTAAAAAGCCGGGTGGTTTGCCTGCATTGTTGCTTTCCATGTTCCCTCCTGCTATTAATTTTTAAGATAATTTAACAATTTTCATAGAGGGTATTTTGAGAAATAAACGAATAAGAAATAAGTGAATAGTACTAAAACTAAGATATAAAAAAATTAGCACTATCAAGATTTCAACTACCCAGGACTGGCCTGCTAAGCCACAGTAGACGGTTCCACCCTTTTCCTTTCGGCCCTGAAACTATGCTTTATGGGATATTCGAACCGTTTTCATGACGCCGCTTAGCATTTAACAAGGAAAACAGGCTGATTAGTTGCTCAATATTTAGGCTTGCAGCACCTGGATTAATACTGGTTTTTGTAGCAATCTACTTCACTACGGGGGGTGAGTGATGGGTTTTAAGCTGGGCCTGATTTCAAATTAAAAAAGATTAAATCGAGGAGGTTAAAGTAAAAAATGAATATGAAAAAAGCTTTAAGCTTGATGCTGGTCGTGTTTTTTGTGGTAAGCTTGATGCTGGTCGTCGGTTGCGAACCTGCAGAGGAACCGGAGCCCGAGCCAGAGGAACCGGAAGAAGAAGTAGAAGAGCCGGAACCAGATGAAGAAGAAGAAGTAGGGCCGGTGCGCTGGACTATCGCTTCCGGCTGGGTAGCCGGGGTCTATTACCCCATCTCCGGGGCCATGTCCCGGGTCGCTTATGAAAACATGGATAATATCAGCCTGACCGCTGAAGCTTCCGGCGCCTCGGTGGCCAACGCCCGCCTGATCGGGACAAAGGACGCCGAGCTGGCTATCCTGCAAAATGATATCGCCTATTATGCCTACAATGGCATAGAAATGTATGAAGATGAAGCTGTTCCCGAAATGAGAGGGTTTTTCACCCTCTATCCCGAGCACTGCCAGATCGTAGCCAGCGCTGATGCCGGGATTGAAAACCCGGGCGACCTGGCCGGAAAAGATGTTGCCGTAGGGCCCCTGGGCAGCGGAACTGAAGCTAACGCGGTGCAGATCCTTGAAGCCTACGACCTGACTTTTGATGATCTTGGCTCTGTAGAACGTATTACTGCCAGTGAAGCGGCCGACTTCTTAAGGGACGGCCGAATTGATGCAGCATTTTTCACTGTTGGTTTGGGTGCAGCCGCCATTGAGGAAGTTGCTATTGTAAAAGATGTAGAAATTGTAACCATTGACGATGATAAGATTGACTGGTTGATCGAAACCTACCCCTATTATTCTAAAGAGGTTATTCCGGCAGACACCTACAGTGGCGTTCCGGAATCCACAACCGTAGCTGTTTTGGCCATGGTAGTGGGGCATGCCGATCTTTCTGAAGATCTGGCCTACGAATTTACCAGTAACATTTTTGAAAACATAGATACCATTCACGGCGCCCATGAAAGAGGGACCCTGATTACCCTGGATACCGCTCTTGAAGGGATGCCGATTGAACTACATCCCGGTGCGGAAAGATACTTCCAGGAGCAGGGGCTAGTTGACTAAAGCAACCTTTTACAGCGGGGTGCAGGATCTTCAATAGGTCCTGCACCTTGTTCAAGATACCTGGTTGCTGGAGAGGTGGGTTTATGTGCAAAAGGATGATCTATTTAAACTTCCGGATCTACCAGAAGAACTAGAAAAATTTACTGAAGAAGGCATGACCAGGCAATTGATCGGCAAGGCGGGCCTTATTGTTTTTATCATTGGAGCCCTGTGGGCTTTGTTTCACCTTTACACCGCCGGCGCAGGACAGCTGACGGCAAGCTTGCAGCGTTCGGCTCACCTGTCAGTGGCCCTGGTTCTTTGTTTTCTTTACTTTCCCTACACCAAAAAGAGAGAAGAGCTTTATAGGAAGCTGCCCTGGTACGATATTTTACTGGCCTTGGTGAGTTTTGTCTCGGTGTTTTATGTATTTGTCTTTTATGAAGATCTTGCCCTCAGGGTCGGGAGGCCACTGCTGATCGACTTGATCTTCGGAGGCGTGGCCGTTCTGATGGTCCTGGAATGCGCCCGGCGTGCCTTTGGGTTTGTGCTCCCGACGGTTACGGTGTTTTTTCTTTTCTACTCTTATTTTGGACCTTATTTTCCCGATCTTATCGCTCACCGGGGCTACAGCTTAAGGCGGATTATCGATCACCTCTACCTGACCGGTGAAGGAATGTTTGGCATCCCCGTCGGGGTGGCCGCCTCTTTCGTGTTTGCTTTTGTTATGTTCGGCTGCTTCTTCCAGGCCTCAGGGGCCGGTGGTTACCTGGTCAACCTGGCCAATGCCATGCTGGGCAGGACCAGGGGGGGACCGGCCAAGGCTGCTGTCGTCGGCAGCGGCTTTATGGGCAGCATCGTCGGCAGTTCGGTGGCCAATACCGTGGTCACCGGTTCGATGACCATCCCGATGATGAAAAGGGCCGGCTACAAGCCCGAAGTAGCCGGAGGAATTGAAACCGCCGCCTCTACCAATGGCCAGTTTTTGCCGCCGATCATGGGCGCGGCCGCTTTCATCATGGCTGAATTTACCGCCATCCCTTATTACCAGATCATCATCCACGCCGCCCTGCCTGCGGTAATTAGTTATGTAGCCTTATTGATCATGGTCCACCTGGAAGCGGCAAAAATGGATATTAAAGCGCTGCCCAAAGAAGAAATACCCCCCTTTGTATCAACTTTTTTTGCCGGGATCCACTTTTGGATTCCGGTGGTGGTCCTGGTTTACTACCTGCTCGTTTTAAGGGTTACCCCGCTGACCGCGGGCTTTTACGGTATTTTAGCCATGCTCCTGGTCAGCCTGGCCGTTAAACTGCTGCAAGCATTCAAGGAGATCAGGGCAGGCAGCATAGAGGCCTGGCCTGCTGTTAGCGAGCAGCTTAAAGTTATGGGCAAAGAGTTTATAGATGGCCTGGACAGCTCGGCCAAGAGTATGGCCGGCATTGGGGTAGCCTGCGGCTGTGCCGGCTTGATTGTCGGTGTGATCAGCCTGACCGGGCTGGGCTTGCGGATGACCATCTTTTTCTCGGTGCTCGCAGGAGACAGCCTGTTGCTGCTGCTGGTCATTGCGGCCGTGATGTCTATCGTGCTGGGCATGGGCCTGCCGACCACTGCAAAATATGTGATTATGGCTACCCTGGTGGCTCCGGCAGTGCTGTTTGTTGAGCCTGACCTGCCGGTAGTGGCCATCCATCTTTTCATTCTATATTATGCCATCCTGGCCGACGACACTCCGCCGGTCGGTGTGGCCGCTTATTCTGCCGCTGCCGTAGCCCGTTCGGAACCGATCAGGACCGGGATCCAGGGCTTTAAAGTTGACATGGCCGCATTCCTGCTGCCGTTCATGTTTATCTATAACACAGAATTCCTTTTAATTGATACGACCTGGCAGGGTGCCGTATTAATTTCAGCAACTTCACTTTTTGGGATGTATTGCTTTGCCGCTGTTGTCCAGCGCTGGTTATTTACAAAGTTACGTATTTATGAGCAGGCAATTTTGCTCGCTATTGCGATATCCATGATCTGGCCGACGATCCTGACGGATATTATCGGGGTTTCTGTCTTTGCGTTTATCTATATAATGCAGCGCAGGCGTAAAGCTTTTGAAGACACTAAAGGGGTAACACCTGCTTAGGTCTAAGTGCCTGGCAAAACTGGCGGGTTACAGCGATGTGCGTATTAACTAAAATGCAGGCATGTCCGGGAGCGAGAAAATATAGACCGCTATATTGTATTCTGCTCCTGGGTATGCTTGTTTTTATCTATTCCGGCATCATGCATATACATTCTCCGCAGCAGCACCTGGTTGTGGAAGCGCCCGGGGAAGAGCAGTATCTTTATTCCATACCTGCTAATAATAATGATGTTTTTGAAATGACCTATCTACATTCGGTGAGCAACCGGCTGGTACAGGGCCGTTTTGAAATCACCGGAGAAGGAGATATCAGGCCGCTCACTACAACTTTTGACTCTTTTGGCCCGGGTCTCCCTGAACTGGATGGTTCACTTGACTATGAAGTCCAAAACGGAAAATTTGTGGTTTACCATGATGAAGAGCCCAGGGAAAAGATTAGCCTGTTTGTTTCCCCGCTAACAGAGGACCGGCTATACTGGTATGGTCAGGAATACGACCTCGCCTCTCATTTTGAAAAACCGGTCTTGCTCAAGATTTATACCTCCACTAAATGAAACGCGGAACCGTCCCCGTGTTTCGCCTGGAACCGTCCTCATGTTTCGCCCGTGTTTCGTTTTTATTCTCTTTTCTGTTCTGGCAATATATGATAGAATCTATTCATTATATTACTTTCCGATCATATACACGTTAAGGAGACGAAATGGCCGAGAGAGAAAATGTAGTGCCTGTAAATATTTATGACGAAGTCAAGGTGTCTTTTCTTGACTATGCCATGAGCGTTATCGTCAGCAGGGCGCTTCCTGATGTCCGGGACGGCCTGAAGCCTGTTCACAGGCGGATCCTGTACGCCATGTCGGAAATGGGTTCGACTCATGATAAACCTTACCGCAAGTCAGCCCGGATTGTCGGTGAAGTTCTTGGTAAATATCACCCGCACGGGGATGTAGCGCTTTATGATGCTTTAGTGCGGCTGGCCCAGGACTTTACCACCCGCTATCCCCTGGTTGATGGCCATGGCAACTTTGGTTCCCAGGATGGGGATTCCGCCGCGGCGATGCGCTATACGGAAGCACGACTTTCTGCCATTGCCGGTGAAATGTTGACTGATTTGCATAAAGAAACAGTTGACTTCAGGCCTAACTTTGATGAGAGCCTGGAAGAACCGGCTGTTTTGCCGTCAAGATTTCCCAACCTGCTGGCCAACGGTTCGGCCGGTATAGCCGTGGGCATGGCTACCAATATCCCTCCGCACAACCTTAACGAGTTAAGCGAGGCGATCAAGCACCTGATTGCCAACCCGGAGGCCTCTGTACGGGATTTGCTGCAGTTTGTCAGGGGGCCGGATTTTCCCACCGGCGGTATTATCGTTGGCCATGAGGGGATCCATTCCGCCTATACAACCGGGCGGGGTATTATCAAAATCAGGGGCCTGGTCCAGGTTGAAAAAAGAGATAAAGAGCGCAGCCAAATCGTAATCAGCGAGCTGCCCTACCAGCAGAACAAGGCCAGGCTGGTTGAAAAAATTGCCGAAATTGTCAAAGAACGTAAGATGGAAGGCATTACAGACCTGCGTGATGAGTCCGACCGCTCCGGGGTCCGGATTGTTATTGAAGTTAAAAAAGATTATGAACCCCAGGTAATTATCAACCAGCTTTACCAGTACACTTCACTCCAGCAGACTTATGGGATTATCATGCTGGCTCTTGTTGACGGACAGCCCCAGGTCCTTGACCTGAAGCAGATGCTGGTTTGCTACCTGGAACACCAGAAGGATGTCATCAGGCGCCGTTCCCGGTTTGATTTACGCAAAGCGGAAGAAAGGTTGCATATTGTTGAAGGCCTCCTGATTGCCCTGGACAGGCTTGATGAAGTTATTGCCCTGATCAGGGCCTCTAAGGATGTCGCCACAGCCCGCGAAGGCCTGATGGATATGCTAAGTATTACCGAGAAGCAGTCCCAGGCAATCCTGGATATGCGCTTGCAGCGCTTGACCCAGCTTGAAATATCCAAGCTGGCTGAAGAACAGCAGCAGCTCCATGAAAAGATCGCTTACCTGAAAAGGATCCTGGAAGACGATAACCTGGTCATGCAGATTATAGGTGATGAACTGGCTGTTATCCAGCAGAAGCACGGCGATGAAAGAAGGACTCAGATTGTAGCCGATGAAGGGGACGTAGTTTTGACCGATTTGATTTTCCAGGAAGATGTAGTTGTGACCCTGACCGACCGCGGCTACATCAAGCGGCTGCCCTTAACCACCTACCGCAGCCAGCACCGCGGTGGCAGAGGGGTTCTCGGCATGCAGACCCGGGAAAATGACCGCGTGGAACAGTGCCATGTGGCCTCCACCCATGATAAACTGCTTTGCTTCAGCAACCGGGGCAAGGTCTACCTGCTTCAGATCCACGAGATACCGGAGTCGGGCAGGCAGTCCCGCGGGACGGCCCTGGTAAACCTGCTGCCCCTGGAAGAAAATGAATATATTACTGCCACCCTGCCGATTGATGAATTCAGCGAAGACCGGTTCCTGCTCATGGTAACCGTGCGCGGCATGATCAAGAAAACTTCGCTTGGAGAGTATAAAAATACCCGCAAAAGCGGACTTACAGCCTTGAACCTTTCTCCAGAGGATGAGTTGATGGCCGTTAAACTGACCGATGGCAAAAAAGAGGTTTTGGTCGGAACCAGCGCCGGGTTGTTTGTCCGTTTTTCTGAAACCGAGGTCAGGCCGATGGGCAGGGCCGCCAGGGGCGTAAAAGCGGCCACACTTGGCCCGGAAGACAAGGTGGTTGGGGCGGACCTGGTTACCGAAGATCACCAGGTATTAATAGCTTCAGCCAAAGGCTTCGGGAAACGGGTTCGTGTCAGCGAATTTACAGCCCGCAGGCGCGGAGGTAAGGGCATGATTGGTATGAAAATGACCAGGCGAAGCGGCCCCCTGGCTGTATTCATCGTTTTAACCGGCCAGGAAGAAGAGTTCATGATTGTTACTGCCCGGGGCGTGATTAACCGGCAGAAAATAGAAGAGGTTTCATTATTGGGAAGATATGCCAGGGGAGTAACCCTGATCAGGCTGGATCAAGATGACAGGGTGGTCAACCTGATTGGCCTTGAGTAGCTATTTTAGAAAGGAAGTAACTAGAATGGCAGAAGCAAGAAGAGTAAAAATTACTGATACATCGCTGCGTGATGCGCACCAGTCGTTAATGGCCACGAGGATGCGTTTAGGCGAGATGCTGCCAATAATTGAGCAAATGGACCAGGTGGGTTACCATTCGGTAGAGATCTGGGGTGGGGCCACCTTCGATGCCTGCCTCAGGTATTTAAACGAAGACCCCTGGGAGCGGCTGAGGCAATTAAGCAAAGGCTTGAAAAAAACCAAAAAACAGATGCTCCTGAGAGGGCAAAACCTGGTAGGGTACCGCCACTATGCCGATGATGTACTGGAAGAATTTATTAAAAAATCGGTTTACAACGGGATCAATATCATCAGGATCTTTGATGCCCTCAATGATCTGCGCAATATGGAGAAAGCTATCCAGGTTGCAAAGCAAGAAGGGGTTCATGCCCAGGGGACGATTTGTTATACTACCAGTCCTTTTCATAACCTGGATCATTTCGTTGAACTGGGGTTGGAGCTTAAAAATGTGGGCTCTGATTCAATCTGCATCAAGGATATGTCCGGCTTGATCGCCCCTTTCAAGGCTTATGAGCTGGTGGGCCGCCTCAAACAAGAAGTGGGCCTGCCCGTCCAGCTGCACTGCCACTATTCCAGCGGAATGGCTTCCATGGCCTATCTCAAGGCAGCTGAGGCCGGTGCCGATGTTATTGATACTGCCTCTGCTCCCCTTTCAATGGGATCAAGCCAGCCCGCAACAGATACTATGGTAGCTGCTCTGAAAGAAACCCCTTATGATACCGGTTTGGATATGAATCAGTTAACTGAAGTAAGCCGGCACTTTAGAGAAATTGTCCGTGATTATAAAATACCCAGGGATGTCATGGGTGTTGATACAAACGTGTTAATCTACCAGATTCCCGGGGGCATGATATCCAACCTTTCTTCACAGCTTTCTGATCAAAACGCCACCGACCTGCTTAGAGACGTGCTTGATGAAGTTCCTTCTGTTCGCGCCGACCTTGGTTACCCGCCCCTGGTTACCCCCACCAGCCAGATAGTCGGGACCCAGGCCATGTTTAACGTGTTGACCGGTGAGCGCTATAAAATGATCATTACCGAAGTTAAAAATTATCTGCGCGGCCTCTACGGGAAACCTCCGGGAGATATTAACCATGCTTTGAAAGAACTTGTTCTCAAGGGTGAAGAACCGATCACCGGACGTCCGGCCGATAACTTAAAGCCCCAGTTGGAGGCAGCGAGAAAAGAAATAGAAGAATATATAGAACAGGAAGAAGATGTTTTATCTTATATAATTCTTCCCAATGTAGCCCTGGATTTCTTTAAGAGACGAAAGGGCCTGTTACCGCCCCTGGAAACGGGCCATAAAACTGACGCTTCCAAAGACCACATGACTATAATTAACGTTAACGGCAGCAAACAAAGGCTCCATCTTGAAAACTTATCCAGCATTGATTACGACCTGGTTTGGAGCGACGGTTACAATGCAGTATACCCGGTTACTTAATTAACATTTTGATGAAAACCCGGCTGGTTTTAGCTGCATAGTTGAACTCATGTAATTATGCCGGCAGAAATAAGCTAAAATTGTTGACACCCTGCCGGCAGGGGGCTATAATATTAAACAATCTTTTACTTTACAGGCGAAGAAAGACAGGAGTAGGCACAATTCTTTTTCAGAGAACCGGGGAGGCTGGAAACCGGTAAAGGGCTGTGCTGAACGTCGGTCCGGAGCCGTCCGGCTGAAACTGAAGTAGGCCGGACCGGGTTGATACCGTTACCACCATCACAAAGACTGGCTTTTGTAACCAGTACGGTTCTGGTTAGGTTAAAAAGGGTGGTACCGCGGAGGAAGCCCCTTCGCCCCTTTGGGCGAAGGGTTTTTTATATTTATCCACACACTTTATAATAAGGGGCAATGCATATGAACCGGATTATTTACATGAACGGTAGGATGGTTCCGGAAGAAGAAGCGGTAGTATCAGTTTTTGATCACGGTTTACTTTATGGAGACGGTGTTTTCGAAGGAATCAGGGCTTATAGCGGCCGCATATTTAAGCTGGAGGAGCATATCCAGAGGCTGTTTGAATCGGCTCACTCGATCATGCTGAACCTTCCATATGATCACCACCAGATGATCAGGGCGGTTGTTGACACGGTTAACGCCAACAACTTGCAGGATGCTTATATCAGGGTGGTCGTTTCCAGGGGAGTTGGTGATCTGGGGCTGGATCCTGAGAAATGCAAAAATCCCCAGGTAGTGATCATTGCTGACAAGATTAAATTGTTCCCGGAAGAGCTGTATGAAACAGGGTTAAGCGTTATCACAGTTGCCACCCGCCGCAACAATGCCGACGCCCTTGATCCCAAACTCAAATCCCTTAACTACCTCAACAACATCCTGGTCAAGCTGGAAGCCAA
>PUKV01000021.1 GCA_003550645.1 Syntrophomonadaceae bacterium
TGCCCGGCATGGTGTAGGTGAATTCACTTTCGGTGCTGATAATATCATCATCCAGGGTCCAGTTTAAGAACTCGTAGCCTTCGGCAGCCTTAGCGGTGACAGAGATTTCTTCACCTTCTTCATAGCTGCCTTCCCCTTCGAGTATGCCGGCCTCTTCCGGGTCAACTGCCAGGCTGAGCTGGTAGGTGGAGGCAGGCTTTGCTTCCACGGTGAAGGGGTTTGCTTTTACGGCCTCATCTTCCAGGTAAGCGATTTTGATGGTATAGCTAATATCCTTTTCCGCAGGGGCAAAGGGCTCGAAGCTCAGGGTGACTGTATCAGGTTGCTCCTGGTCCCAGTCAAGGCCGGTTAACTCGAGGGTTTGCCAGTTCTCGTCGTCTTCGGTTTCGTTCGTTTCTGTTTCACTGTCTTTTGCTTCATCTTCATCTTCATTGTCAATGTCGGCTGGATCTTCAGGGCCGGTTTGATCTTCCTCTTCTTCAGTATGCCCATTTTCATCGTTTCCGTTTTCCTGGTTGCTTTCGCTGTCATCGTCATTGGCGGGGTCATGTTCAAAAAAGCGGGTGGCGTCATCCTGCTCTTCATTGTCCAGGTTAAACTGGTAAAAATCGGTTTCTTCAGTTCCGAGATCCAGATCGATGCCGCCCATGGGCTCCTCTTCTAGCGGGGCGATTGTTTCAGCCATGTAGTGGACAGTGAAATGATTCAGTGCCGGCTTTTCTTCAAGGCTCCGATCGAAAGTGATTGTGGTAGTGGCGTTTTCGGCGCTGATTTCCATGATACCCGGTGAAGGCAGTTCTTCTTCCAGGGGTTCAAAGTTGGCCGTTAATTCCCGGTTCCTGGTGACTTCAAAAATGTATTCCTTTTCTTCGCTGACTACGACTTCGATATCGGTTACAGTATCGATGTCGCCGTTTAAACCGTTGTGAGGAATTATTTCGGTCCAGTTCAGGAACAGGTAGCCTTCGTTACTTTCGGCGCTGACGGTTATATCGCTGCCTTCTTCAAAAGTGCCTGCACCTTCCACGGATCCACCGTCTTCTGGATCGGTCGACAGGATGATTTCGAAGCTTTCAGCAGTTTCTTCATCTACTGCATCTTCCTCTTTTACGGGTGCTTCTTCTTCCGGTGGCGCTTTAAAATTGGCTACCAGGTTTCGATCTTCTGTGGCAATAAAAGAAAAGTCGGTTTCTGCGCTTAATTTTTGACCATCCTCGGTCCAGTTGATAAAACTGTAACCCGGAATGGCCGAAGCGCTGATACTGACGCTCTGTCCGTGCCTGTATTCACCGTCTCCGCTTAACACGCCGCCTTCGGGTGGATCGGCGCTGAGTGAAATAGTGTAAACGGGCAGGTCGCTGCCCAGTAACACCTGGACCGGATCTTCCTGGAGCTGGTAATTGCCTACACCCAGCTGGCCCCTGGAGTTATCACCCCAGGCCCACAGGGAACCGTCAGTTTTAAGGGCAAAAGTGTGGCTGTCCTGAGGGTAAATAGCTGCAACATCCTCCAGTTCCAGGGGGGCAGGATTTGTAGAGCCATCTGCCGCGCCGCTGCCGAGTTGGGCTTTGCCGTTGTCCCCCCAGGCCAGGGCGGTGCCGGTATTATCCAGGGCAAAAGCATGTTTTTCCAGCACATAGGCACGGTTGATGTTCTTGCTGATCTCTACCGGTGCAGGGCGGATATGGGCGCTGCTGTTGTCACCGATCCTGCCATCCCAGTTGTGCCCCCAGCCCCAGAGCGTTTTATCCTCCTGCAGGGCAAAGGTGTGGTGCTTTTGGGGATGCAGTTCAGTTATATTATCCAGGGGAACCTGTACCGGCTGGTGACGGTTGGTGATTGTCCCATCACCGAGCTGTCCGTACCAGTTATGGCCCCAGCTCCAGAGGGTAGCATCAGCTTTCAGGGCAAAGGTATGGTACTGTTCTGAATAAACATCTGTTACCTGGGCCAGGTTGATCTGGGTCGGTTCAGGGTGGTTATCACCGGACCCGGTTCCTAACTGTCCGTACCAGTTGTGGCCCCAGGACCAGATGGTCTGGTCGTTTTTATGGGCGATGGTGTGATTGGCCTGGGGATAGACATTTTTAACGTCGTTCATGATTTTAACAGGCTTTGAACGGTTTGAAGTTGTCCCGTCTCCAAGTTTTCCGTGCTGGTTGTTGCCCCAGGACCACAGCGCACCATTTCTAAGGATGGCGAAAGTGTTGTTTTCCCCGGGGATAACCCGGGCAGGGTTATCCAGGTCGATCCGGACCGGTTCGAATCGTGATACAGTGGTGCCGTCGCCGATCTGGCCATGACTGTTCTTTCCCCAGCCCCAGAGGGTTCCATCATTTTTAAGGGCAAAAGAATGCCTGCTGCCGGGAAACACCTTATCTACATCTGCTAAGATTTGGACAGGGGTGGAGTGATGAGCTTTTTCATTTCCCGTTCCCAGGCGGCCGTCCCAGTTTCGTTCCCAGGCCCACAAGGTTCCGTCTTTTTTCAAGGCAAAGGTATGGCCTGCCGACTGGGGATACAGTTCTTTTAACTCGTCGAGCAGGGGTTGAATGGGTACGGTCCTGCTGGTAGTGGTTCCGTCACCAAGTTTACCGTGCTGGTTGTCACCCCAGGCCCAAACTGAACCGTTTTCAGTGAGAACAAAAGTGTGGGAAGGCAGGGGATGTACTTCGGTTATCCGGTCACCGGATGTGGCTGCAGCAGGTCCGGCTGCTGTGATTAACAAGAAAATGAAAGGTAATAAAAGTATTAATATAAGGAAGCGTTTTTTCTCCCTGGCAAAGATTAAATTCTTTTGTAACATTATCCCATCACCCCTGCAGGTCGTAAATAGTTATTCTGGACTTATAACAGCAAAACATAAAGGCAGCCTTCCGGCTGCCTCAAATGACAAGTGATTCATGCATTCTCTTGTTGTTGACTGGCAGCCTGGCAGTCCATTACCCTGGACCCTTGGCTTTGCGTCCCCGCATTGCGGCGGGTTTGCCCTTTACAGTCTCTAAGCTTAAGTACCTAAGTTTAACATACTAAAAGCTGGCCTTCAAGTGCCTTTTTATATTTACAGTAAATTTTCACATCCCCGGTTGTTGATTATATTCTGAATTTAATACTGATAAAATTACGTATTCGCTTTAAATATTAAAATTCCTCTAGAATATAAAAAAAAATTTAATTTTTTTCTGGTTTTATTCAACGGCAAAGAAGTTTAGGATTTATTTCTTTTGATCACCGGGTTATAGAGAACTGCCAAGAAAACCCGGGGCTTGCCCCGGGGATGAATTGGCATAATAATTTCAAAAAGTACTTGAGAAATTTTAAATATGTTAGTATATTGTATATGTAAATAAGAGGTAAATAATGAACACTCAAATAAACATAGCTTTACCCAAAGAAAAGAATGGAAAGAAGAGTTAGAGAGGCTTGCCAGAGTTTTTTCTGTTGAAGAAGAAAAAACTTTTTCATATCTTGATTTAATTAGGAGAGCTATTAAAGAAAAATATGGATTAGAAGAAGCAGGAAATGAGTGAATATAAATCAACATCACATTGTAAATATTTATGCCAGTATCACATTATTTTCTGCCCAAAATTTCGATATTCTGTTTTAAAGGGAAATGTCGAAATCAGCTTGAAAGAGATATTGTTAGAAGTGGCAGATAGATATGAATAAGAAATAATACAAATGGAAGTGATGCCGGACCATATTCATATATTTGTTGGTGCTAAACCAACTGTCGCCCCGATAGACATAGTAAGAATTTTAAAAGCATTACTGCCATTGGATTATTTAAGAAATATCCAGAGTTAAAATCTTTTTATGGTAGATGTGGCTCTTTGTGGTCGGTAGGAAAATTTATATCAACTAGTGGTAACGTTTCTGCTGAAACACTCAAGAAATATATTACAGAACAAAAGGGAAAGTAAAATATGTTGGTACAAAGAGGCTATAAATATAGAATTTTACCAACTAAAGAGCAAGAGAAATCCTTACTTCAATGTGGTGGTAATGTCAGATTCTTATGGAACTATGCCCTTAAAA
>PUKV01000220.1 GCA_003550645.1 Syntrophomonadaceae bacterium
GCCGGCAAGACCACCCTGGCTTCAGAAGTGATCGCTGAACTAACAAAAACTGGCTATTATTGCCATAATCATGAACAGGTTTTTAAAAACCCGGCAATTT
Source organism: Syntrophomonadaceae bacterium (assembly GCA_003550645.1). GTDB lineage: Bacteria > Bacillota > Dethiobacteria > DTU022 > DTU022 > B1SED10-74M. The sequence continues at coordinate 101 of PUKV01000220.1, forward strand.
CTAACAAATGGTTAAATGCAATGTGGTTCTACTTGAAAAATATAAAATTCACCGCCCTGTTATTCCTTTATACCCTGCTTTCATCTCCTCTGAACCGGGGGCATTTACAATATAACTTCGGAAGGCTGCAGCAGCTCATGAAAATGATCGTCATGTTTGAAAAGAGCCTGGAAAAAGCGGGCACAGCTCCGGTAATGATCTTCGACCAGGGCCTGGTGCAGTGCATCTGGTCGATCACTTCACTGAGCGGTTCAGTGCATAAAAAGTTTTTAAAAAGGTGCGTAGCTTTAAAAAAGCAGATTTTTCCTGCTATAATAGTTTACGTGCACACTGATCCGGATACTGCTGCCCGAAGAATAGCGGAGCGCCAGAGCAGCTGCATCTTTGACCATTTGAGCACTGCTGATACAAAACAGCTTTTTTGTGAGCAAAAGGGCATTTTCCCGGGCATAATTTCGACTTTACAAGAGATTTACAATCCCGTCGTGTTTAATATTGAGGGTAACGGGTTCTTTAAGGATAATGTAGACTCTTTAGTGGGACAGCTTCAAAACATACTGGAGGATGAGCGGGATCGAAACCGGTGCTAAGAAAGTGGTCTTTTTCCTGGAATCCCTGGGGCTGGGCGGGATCGGGCGTTTGACACTGCTCCTGGCCGAATACTGTGCCGATCAAGGGTACGATGTCAGCCTGTTGCTGGCCAAAACCGAGGGTGATTATTTATCCCAGGTGCCGCCCGGGATAAAAGTGGTCAAAAAAAAGAATACCAGGGTCGTATTTAGCCTGCACTCAGTAGGGGCTTATTTAAAACACGTTGAACCCGATGCTTTGATTGCCGCCAATGAAAAAATTAATGTTGTGGCCGTACTGGCAAAAAAACTATTTAGAGTAAAAACCAGGGTTATTGTAAGCACCCATATCAATAATTCTGAGCAGATTAAAAATGAAAAAAGGGGACCGGCCATTTACCTCTACAGGAGGGCAGTCCTAATGGCGGCCAGGCTGGTTTATAAATGGGCCGATGATGTGGTCGCTGTATCAGAGGGGGTGGCAGATGATGTGAGCAGGCTTTTTAAGCTTCCGCCGGAGCGGATCAAGGTTATTTATAACCCTATCGTTACCCCCGATCTTAAAGTAAAAATGAAAGAACCGGTTGACCACCCCTGGCTCAAGCAGCCCGGCGGTCCCGTGATCCTGGGTAGCGGGCGCCTTTCGGGGCAAAAAGGGTTTTTCACCCTGCTTGATGCTTTTGTAGAAATAAGAAAATCCTTCCCTGAGGCCAGGTTGATTATCCTTGGCGAAGGCGAAGAAAGGATTGCCCTGGAGCAAAAGATAGCAGCCCTTGACCTGGATGATTATGTATCTATGCCGGGATTTGTTAATAACCCTTACAATTACTTGTACAATGCTTCAGTTTTCGTGCTTTCTTCAGTATGGGAAGGGTTTGGAAATGTTCTGGTCGAAGCCATGGCTACCGGCACTCCTGTAGTTGCCACCGATTGTCCAAGCGGCCCCGCTGAAATACTGGGCTATGGCAAGTACGGGCCTTTAGTTCCGGTTGGTGATGCCAAAAGCCTTGCCCGCAAAGTAGCAGCGGTTTTAAAAGATCCACCTGACCCCGGGTTTCTGCAAAACCGGGCCAGTGAGTTTAGTGTGGAAAAAGCATTTGAAAAATACCGGGAGCTGATTGACAGTTGATGGCGATGGAAAAAAGGTGGAACTGTATTTTGCGGCTGAGCGGGCCGGGCTTGCAGTGGTTACTTAAAAAGTTAAATCGAGCAGCAGAATAATAAGCATCGCCCTGTGGATCAAAGGGCGGTCCAGGTCAGGGCTGGTAGGAGAGCGAAAATGCATTTAATGAGAAAAGTAAAGCCTGATCTAATATTTTATGGGGTCCTAATTTTTATTGCCCTGTCATTTTTATTGATTTACTTAATTGACATATTAAATATGTTCGGGATCAAAGCCCAAATGATCCAGACCCTGGAGGTTCCCTATTTCTGGCATCACTGGTTTACAACTCCTGTGGAAATCCCGCTTCAGTGGATATTATTAGCTCTCACCGCCCTTTTTTTTATGCTTGCTGCCGGGATGGCTTATGAAAGAAAGGACCGGCAAACCTTTTATTTCCTGATCCTGCTCAGCGCCGGGCTTCTGCTGATGCTGATTGAAGATGCCGGTGATGTCAGGCACGCCTACAGGAGGGCCCTGGGCAGAATACTGGTGGGAGAGACAGGCTATGGTTATTTTGGAACGGTTTTTGAGTTGTTTTACTTCGGGTTCATAGCCGCCGTTATGCTTTATGCCCTGTGGCGCTACAGGGAGGTTTACTGGCCACATCGCGACATAAAAAAGTATTTATTTACCGGGTATATATTTTATGCTGCCGGTGTGTCAGCTTCATTTAGCGGTAATGTTTCCAGGGTCTTAATCGGTTTCAACATTTATGAAGCGATGGGAGAGTACTTGCTAAAAACATTTTTTATCAGGGATGAAATAACCACAAGGGCTTATGAAATTGCCAGTGAAAACTCCAGGGCCGGTTATAACTTTATGAATTACGTTGTTGAAGAATCCTTAGAACTGATCGGGGCCGGCGCTTTATTAGTAGCGGGGATCTATTTTTTTAATACTTATAAGACAAAAGGTACGTGATAAATAATCTGCGTTTCCGGGATCGCTTAAAACAGCTTTGCCAGATTTGGGCAGGGATTTTAGAATTAAGGGCCAAATAACCGGTACGATACTTTTGAATCCTGAGGTTTAGTAATGAAAATAGTGCATATGACAACAGTCCACGATCCTTTTGATATCCGGATCTTTTACAAGCAGTGCCGCAGCCTGGCCCGCATGGGGCACAGTGTCACCTTAATTGCGGCCCATGACCGGGACGAGCTGGTTGAAGGGGTTACAATTAAGGCTCTGCCTGCGGTAAAGGGCCGGCTCAGGCGTATTTTTTGCCAGGTCCGGCGTGCTTACCGGCTGGCCCTGCAGGAAAAAGCCGACATTTACCATTTTCACGACCCGGAGCTGAGCGTGGCCGCCCTGGCCTTAAAGCGAAAAGGGATGAAAAGGATTGTCTATGATGTTCACGAGGACTACTACAGCCTGATCAAGATCAAGGGTTACCTGCCGCGTCCGCTGCGCACGATCATTGCTGCTGTTTTTTGTCGCCTGGAAAGGATGCTCACCCGCGGCTTTGCAAAAGTTTTGGCCGAGAAGTACTACCGTGACAGTTATCCGGACGGAGTGACGGTTTTAAACTACCCGGCGGCCGACCTGCTCAAACTGCCGCTCCAAAAACCGCACTCCGAAAAGCTGCAGCTCATCTATACCGGGAACATTACCGCCGACCGTGGAGCGCTCGCCCATGCCCGGACCCTCACCTACTTAGATCAAGCCCGGGTCTATTTAATCGGTAAATGCGATCCGGATTTTGCAGAGGAGCTCTACCGGGTTGCCGGGTCAGGCAGCGACCGGCTGACTATCGTGGGTAAGGGTCGTTTCGTGCCTTTTTCAGAAATCACTGCCTTTTACGCCCGGGGCGGCTGGACGGCAGGTTTGGCCCTCTTTCCGCCGAATGATCATTACGTGAAGAAGGAGCTGACCAAGTTTTTCGAGTACATGGGGGCGGGAATTCCGGTCGTTTGTTCTGATTTTCCGGCCTGGAAAAACCTGTTCGAGCAAACAGGAGCCGGGATTTGCGTGGATCCCCTTGATGAAAATAAGATCAAGGAAGCCCTGACATTCCTGTTTTCTAACCAGGACCAGGCACAGCAAATGGGCAGGAAAGGCAGGGCCAGCGTTCAAGATCAGTTTAAGTGGGAAAATGAAGCTTTAAAACTGGAGAGGTTCTACGGGGAGCTGCTGGAAAAGGAGACTGATGGGACTTGAGAATTATTTACCTGCACCAGTATTTCAATACTCCGGTCATGGAAGGGAGCACCAGGTCTTATGAAATGGCCCGGCGCCTGGTGGAGCGGGGCCATGTTGTAGAGATGGTTACCACCCTGCGCGATCAGGACAAAAGCAGGGAAAAGCAGTGGTTTCAGACCGTGGAAGACAGGATCACGGTCCACTGGCTGCCGCTGTCCTATTCTAATAAAATGAGCTACCGGGAAAGGATTAATAGCTTTTTCCAGTTTGCCTGGAAAGCTTCTTTAAAAGCGGCATCCCTGCAGGGTGACCTTATTTTTGCAACCAGCACCCCGCTTACCATTGCCCTGCCGGCAGTTTATGCGGCCAGGAAAAAGAAGCTTCCCCTGGTTTTTGAAGTGCGTGATTTATGGCCCGAGCTGCCCATTGCTATCGGGGCCCTAAAAAATCCTGCTGCCAGGCTGGCGGCAAAAAAATTAGAGCTGTTTGCCTACAAGAATTCCACCGCTATTGTGGCCCTTTCACCGGGGATGAAGGAGGGCATCGTAAAAACCGGGTATCCGGCCGGTAAAGTTACAGTTATTCCTAACGGCTGTGACCTGGAGTTTTTCAGCGCTGGAAAGGAAGCGGGACCAAAAATCAGGCAGGAACATCCCTGGCTTCAAGACCGGCCCCTGGTTATTTATGCCGGAACAATTGGTATAATAAACGGGGTGGATTACCTGGCCCGGGTGGCCGGGGCCATGCAGGAGCTTAACCCGGAGATCTGCTTCCTGGTGCTGGGAAGCGGCAAAGGCGAGCAGGCGTTAATCGCCGAGGCCAAAAAGCAGGATGTCCTGGAAAAAAACCTCTTTGTCAGGCCCGGGGTGCCGAAGCAGGCCATGCCGGCCTGGCTGGCAGCAGCTGATTTAGCTACCTCGCTGTTCCTGGATTTAGAAGAGATGCAGGCTAATTCGGCCAACAAGTTTTTCGACGCCCTGGCGGCAGGGAAACCGGTGGCCATTAATTACAACGGCTGGCAGGCCCGGCATTTAAGAGAAAGCGGGGCCGGCCTGGTACTGCCCCCGGACGATCCGGCGCTTTCGGCTAAAATGATCGCTGAAAAAATAGGGGATCAAACCTGGCTGGAGCAAGCCGGGCAGGCCGCCAGGAAGCTGGCTGAAAATAACTTTGAGTACAGCAGGCTGGCCGGGGAGCTGGAGCAGGTCCTGCTGGCAGCCGGAAGTAACCGAACAATCTTTTTAGGCGGAGATCGGCTTGAACATGGTTAAACGCATACTTGATATTGTAATGAGCCTGCTGCTGTTAATAATCCTGGCCCCCGTGTTTTTAATACTGGCGCTGGCCATCAGGATTAAAATGGGTCCGCCGGTTTTATTTACCCAAAGGCGGCCGGGCTACAAGGGCAGGCCATTTAATTTTTATAAATTCAGGACCATGACCGACCAGGTTGATCTTGAAGGCAAACTGCTGGGTGATGAAGAAAGGTTGACCGCCCTGGGGCGGTGGCTTCGCCAGTACAGCCTGGATGAACTGCCGCAGTTAATCAATGTCCTTAAAGGCGAACTGAGCATAGTGGGGCCCCGGCCGCTGCTGATGGCCTACCTGGAGCGCTACACACCGGAGCAGGCCCGGCGCCATGACGTTAAACCGGGCATAACCGGATGGAGTCAGGTAAACGGACGCAATGATTTAAGCTGGGAGGAAAAGTTTGCTTTAGACCTTTTTTACGTGGACAACCAGAGCCTGGTTTTTGATTTAAAGATCCTGGTGATGACGCTGCTGAAAGTTTTAAAAGCAGAAGGAATCAGCCAGGAAGGGTGGGCGACCATGCCCGAATTTATGGGTGAGAGCACCGATGTTGAGAGAAGAGAACTGGAAGATAGAGAACAAGAAGATCCGGGCGAAGGGGAAAGAAAACAATAACCAGCTGGGGGAGAAAATGATGGCAGATTTAATTATTTTAGGGGCCGGGGGCTTTGCCCGGGAAGCAAGCCTGCTGGTGGAAGAGATTAATAAAGCAAGGTCCGATTACGAAAAATGGAATTTGCTCGGGTTTATCGATGAAGACCGGGCCAAGTGGGGCCTGATCCTGCGCGGTTACCCGGTCCTGGGCGGCTTTGATCAGTTAGCCGCTCTTTCTGCGGAGACCCGGGTGATCAGCGCTGTAGGCGACCCGGTTGATAAACAGGGCCTGGTGGAAAAGGCCGCGGCCCAGGGGCGCCGGTTTGCAACCCTGGTTCACCCTGAAATAGCTTTGGGTGATGATGTAGAAGTGGGAGAAGGGGTTTTAATCAACAGGCAGTCTGTGCTGACTACCAGTATTAGAATAGGCGATCATGTCTCAATCAATCCCTGCTGCGGGGTGGGGCATGATGCGCAAATCGGGGCTTATTCAACCCTGATGTGGCGGGTGAACATTTCCGGGGCGGCTGTTATTGAAGAGGGCTGCACCCTTGGTAGCGGTGCGGTGGTTTTACAGGGAATAAAGATTGGCTCAAACAGTATTATCGGCGCGGGGGCAGTTGTAACCAGGGATCTGCCGGCGGGATCTACGGCGGCCGGGGTTCCTGCTAAGGTGGTCAGGGCAGCCGAAAAAAAAGAAGCACAGGGAAATCAAGAAAAGTGATCAACTTAAACCGGCCCGCAGCAAGAAGGCAGGGCGATTAATAAAATGGATTAACCGAAAAGCGGGAGGGGTGATACCCGGTGCGCAGTAATAAAAGGATCTATCTTTCTCCGCCCCATATGACCGGGAAAGAACTACAATATATTGAAGAGGCTTTCGCCTCCAACTGGGTTGCTCCCCTGGGGCCGCATGTGGACGGATTTGAAGCCGAATTATCTTCCTACCTGGGGGTGAAAGGGGCCCTGGCCTTAAATTCGGGGACGGCCGCGATGCACCTGGCCCTGCTCCTGGCCGGAGTGGGCCAGGGCGACCGGGTTTTTGGCTCAGCTTTGACTTTTGCCGCCACTGTCAACCCGGTTTTATATGTAGAGGCGGAACCGGTCTTTATCGACTCTGAGCCTGTAACCTGGAACATGAGCCCTGCAGCTTTAGAGTGGGCCTTAAAAGAAGCCAGGGCTGAGGGCGCTTTGCCCCGGGCGGTCATTGTAGTTAATCTTTACGGGCAAAGCGCTGATATGGATCCAATCCTGGAGCTTTGCGAAAAATACGGGGTTATCTTGATTGAAGACGCCGCCGAATCGCTGGGGGCCACCTACCGCGGCCAAAAAAGCGGCACTTTTGGCCGCTTTGGAATCCTTTCTTTTAACGGCAACAAGATTATTACCACATCAGGCGGAGGAGCCCTGGTATCAGATGACCTGGATGCGCTGGCTAGAGCCCGTTACCTGGCCTCGCAGGCCCGGCAGAAGGCCCGGCATTACGAGCATACCGAAGCGGGTTATAATTACCGCTTGAGTAATATTCTGGCTGCTATCGGCAGGGCCCAGCTGGCAGTGATTGAAAAGCGGGTGGAAGCAAAGCGCAATATTTTTATGCGCTACCAGAAAGCCCTGGGTGCCATAGAGGGGATCAGGTTCATGCCCGATCCCGGCTACGGGCGTTCCTCGCACTGGTTGACAGCCCTTACCATCGATCAGGATAAATGCGGTGTCAGCCGGGATCAGCTGATCGATGCCCTGGAGGAAGAAAATATTGAAGCCCGGCCGCTCTGGAAACCGATGCAGCTGCAGCCGCTTTACAGAGGCGCGAAATATTATGAGCATCCAGGGGGAAGTGTATCGGAGACCCTGTTTGAAAAAGGATTATGCCTGCCTTCCGGGTCAAGCCTGGAAGTTGAGGAGCAGGACCTGATAATTTCTATCTTGCAGCATGCCTTGCATTCGCGCTGATTCTGAAATAATATGTACCCGGTAGAAAAGGTTTTATATAAAGGAGATCGGGCTTGGTTAATTTAAACGGCAAGATAAAACAGCTGGGGCTGGTTCTAATCGATGCAGCGCTTATACTGACAGCGCTGGCCCTGGGGGTTTACCTGCGTTTTGACTGGAACGTGCCGGCCATGTGGATGAGCAGGCTTGAAAACATGCTTGTTCCCGCCGTGCTTATCAACCTGGCCAGTTATTATTTATTCGGTTTTTACAGGCGGGTTTGGCGTTATGCCAGCCTTGATGAGTTGATGCTGATCGTAGTTTCTGTAACAGTAGGACTGGGCGGAACTTACCTCTACAGCCTTTATGCAGGCATCCTGCCGCGCAGTTCTTATATCATTGCCTGGTTTTTACTGTTATTTTTTATCGGGGGTTCCAGGATCTCGGTCCGGTTGCTGGATACTTATTTGAGCAAACTCAAAACAGGCGGCGAAAAAAAGAAAGCCCTGCTGGTCGGAGCCGGGGAGGCGGGAGTGCTGGTGGCCCGCGAACTGAAAAGGCACGGCCATGCGCTAAAACTCCAACTGGTCGGATTCATTGATGACGATCCATCCAAGCAAAAACGGATAATCCAGGGTCTGCCGGTGCTCGGCGGCAGGGATGATCTGCCGGGTTTAGTGCGCCAGAAAGAAATAGACGAAGTGATTATTGCCATGCCTTCAGCGCCGTACAGCACTTTGCAGAAACTGGTCGGTTTGTGCGGCGAGCTCGGGGTCAAAATCAAAACGGTGCCGGGAATATTTGAAATTCTCCAGGGACAGGTCAGCCTGAAAGCTTTGAAAGATGTGGACATCGAGGATTTGCTCAGGCGTTTGCCCGTGCAGCAGGATCTGGAAGCAATTTCAGCGTACCTGGCCACACAGACGGTGCTGGTAACGGGCGCCGGCGGTTCGATCGGCTCAGAGCTGTGCCGGCAGATTATCAGGATGAAACCGGAAAAGTTGATCATGCTCGATCACGATGAAAACGGTATTTTTTATATAGAGCAGGAACTGGTAAGGCAGAAGAACGGGGTGGAAGTGTTGCCCCTGGTGCGGGATATCCAGTACCGGGAAACGCTGGCTCAGGTGATGGAGGATCACCGGCCGGATGTCGTTTTTCATGCCGCTGCTTACAAGCATGTGCCGTTAATGGAAATGAACGCCGAAGAGGCGGTGCGCAATAACGTGGAGGGCAGCAAGAATATTATTGATTTGTCTGCCCGGTATGGAGTTAAGAAATTTGTATTTGTTTCCACCGACAAGGCGGTCAACCCGAGCAGCGTTATGGGAGCGACCAAGCGGGCGGTGGAAATATACCTGCAGAAAAAGGCCCGCAGCTGCGATAGCTGTATATACTGTGCGGTGCGCTTTGGCAATGTTTTGGGCAGCAAAGGCAGCGTGGTGCTGCTGTTCAGGGAGCAAATCGCCAAGGGGGGGCCGGTAACGGTTACCCACCCGGACATGCAGCGCTATTTCATGACCATCCCGGAGGCGGTCCAGCTGGTGATCCAGGCCGGCGCCCTGGGTAAAGGCGGGGAAATATTTGTCCTTGATATGGGTGAACCGGTTAAAATAACCGACCTGGCCCGGGACATGATCATCCTGTCGGGCTTGAAACCTGAGGAAGACATCAAGATCGAGTTTACCGGCCTGCGCCCGGGGGAAAAGCTGAATGAAGAGCTGTTCAGCGATCGCGAAAACTTTGCCCTGACCCGGCACGAACGGATCTTTATCGCTCCCGATACCGATAGAGATGAAGTAGAGGTGGAAGAAGAGCTGGAAAGCTTGCGCCAGAGGTTCGGCTTAGAGGCAGATCAGTTCAGGACTTGAGAACAAAGTGGCAGTGGCGGCGGCAAAAAGCAAAGAACGATATATATTAACTGTAGATAACGATATCGGTTAATGCTATAATGTAACAGGGAGGGGTTGATATGGGAAAAAAACAATCGACCGGGAAAAAGAAAGATGTAAAGATCAGAAAGCTGTATCATCTAGATCCTGAAGATACTCTTTTTATTCGTGAATATGCTCAAAAAAAAGGCCTGTCTGAATCAGAAGTAATCAGGCAAGCGGTCCGAAACCTGCAGGGTAAAACAGAAGTAGACCCTTTTATAAAAATAATCGGCTCGGTCGAAACAGGCTCCGAAGAAGCAGAAAATCATGACGAGGTTATCTATGAATAGAAAAGTTTTTGTGGATACGTCAGCCTGGATTATGCTAATAAATAAATCTGAACAGCAGCACAGTGAAGCTGTAAACATATACAGCCTGCTGCAGGATGTTAAGCTTGTTACTTCAAATTATGTCCTCAGTGAAACCTATCCCTGGCTGCGTAAAAGAAACAGTTTTAAATCAGCTTATAGCTTTTTACAGTCGATCTGGAGAAAAGCTGAATTAAACCAGCTCGACCTGATTTATGCTGCTCCCGTCTTAGAGAAGCAGGCAGGGCAGTTGCTTTATAAATATGCTGAACACGAGATTTCTTATGCTGATGCAGTCAGCTTTGCTATTATGAAAAATATGGGAATCAAGACTGCTTTTGCCTACGACAAGCACTTTTCTACTGCAGGCTTTAGCATAGCTGATCAAACCAGGATCTAAACTATTTGCATAGAAGGAGGAAACAATGTACTTAGTAACCGGCGGGGCAGGCTTTATCGGCAGCAACATCGTCAGAACGCTGGTAAAAAGCGGCAATGAAGTGCGGGTGCTCGATGATTTTTCAACCGGAAAGCGGGAAAACTTAAGCGGGTTGGAGCAGGTAGAGGTAGTCGAGGGCAGCCTGCTTGAGCGAAAGAAGCTGGAAGAAGCGCTTGGCGGGGTCAGGTACGTGCTTCACCAGGCGGCGATCCCATCTGTGCCCCGCTCGGTGGCAGATCCGCTTTCAAGCAACGAAGCCAATGTTACAGGGACCCTGCAGCTATTGGAGGCAGCACGAAATAAAGGGGTAGAGCGCGTTGTTTATGCCGCTTCTTCGTCTGCTTACGGTGATACGGAAGTGCTGCCCAAGCAGGAAAGCATGCCCGCAGACCCGCTTTCTCCTTATGCGGTAAACAAGTATACCGGTGAACTGTACGCGAAAGTTTTTGCCGATGTTTACGGCCTTTCCACGGTATCGCTGCGCTATTTCAATATTTTCGGGCCCTTCCAGGACCCGGCTTCAGAATACGCGGCGGTAATCCCGAAATTTATTTTAAAGCTGCTGGAGAAAGAAGCGCCGGTTATTTACGGGGACGGGGAGCAGTCCCGTGATTTTACCTATATCGACAATGCGGTGGCAGCAAACCTGCTGGCCTGTAAGTCAAACCAGGTGGGCAAAGGTGAGGTAATCAACGTGGCCTGTGGAGAACGCTACTCTTTAAATGAGCTGGTTGCGGCCTTAAATGATATTTTTGGTACCGCTATTGATCCGGCTTACAGCGACCCTAGGCCGGGGGATGTTAAGCATTCCCAGGCCGATATCGCCAGGGCAAAAAAGCTGTTGGGATATGAAGTTAAGGTTGGTTTCAAGGAGGGCTTGCGGTTGACCGCTGAGTGGTTTAAGGCCCGCGCTTATAAATCGTTATAGGCTTCGCCTCCTGCTAAAAAGCACTTGTTTTTTAAAGCAAAGTTTGCCAGGATATTGTATAATATTAATCGAAGCAAATTAAACAGATTACATCACAGGAAGGGTTTAGCAATCTAAATGAATATATTAATCATTTCCCAGTACCTTGATACAGACGGGAAAGGAGAAGATCGTTTTTTCAAGCTGGGCCGGGAACTGGTTTCCCGGGGCCATACAGTAACAACTTTAACCAGTAACGGGGCCGTAGATATGGACCTGGGCCGCAAAAAGATCGGCCTGTTTCAGAAAAACGGCCTGAATGTAATTGCTTTTAACGTGCCGTACGCAAGCGAGATGACAGGGGTGCAAAAGGCTTATGCCAGCCTCAAGTTTGCCCGGATGGCCGGGGTCCAGGGTAGAAGCCTGCCCGGTCCTGATCTGATCATGGTTAAATCACCGCCCCTGACGGCAGCTATACCGGCACTGCGGCTGAGCGCATATTACGGGGCGGCACTGGTAGTCGAATGCAGGGAACTGTGGCCCGATGTTTTGATCGAAAGGGGGCATTTAAAAAACGCCCTGGTTATCAAGGCTTTAAAGCGCCTGGAGCAAGACATATATGAAAAGGCAGGCCGCATTATCGCCCTTGATCAAGAAGTTGCCAAAAAGATCAAGGAGCGCTGGGTCGAGCGGGCCAAGATCAGCGTGATTGAAGACACAGAAGATGAAAAGGCTTTGATTGCCGGTTACGACAGTGCTTTTAAAGGAATGGGTTTGGAAAAAACAGCAGCTCAAAGGACTGGCAGCGAGAAATAAAAAGATATTCACCACACAGGGAGGAAAGCAAAATGGGCGCTTCGCGAAGAATTCATTCAAGCGGTTCGCGCAGTGAAAGCAGGAGAAGAAGAAAGGCGGCCGGGATGAACAAGGTCTACCGCATCCTGGCGGCGGTTTTGATTGTGGCCGGCCTGGGCATCCTCGGTTATACCGGGTTTGAGCGCCTCACAGTCAGTCAGCGGCAGCAGCAGCTGCAGGAAGAATATGAACGCACCGCCGGCTTCAGGAATGTTTTTGAAAAGCCGCCGGAGGTGATCGAGATCACCGAATGGCAGCCGATGAAGCTGATCATCCCGGCCATTGATGTAGAACTGGCCGCGGTTGGCGGCGGCGATGTATTCGATGATCAGCTGCTCGACCAGGGGCCGACTCACTTTAACGATTTAACCGACCGGGGGATTCCCAGCTCAGGCGATCTTCCGAGTACGGAAGGGGGCAACGTGGCCTTTGCCGGGCACCGGGCCGGGCGCTGGAACTTCTTTCTTGATATCGACAAACTGGAAGAAGGCGATGAGATCTACCTGGATGTAATGGAAGCAGGCTACCGTTTTGTCTACGAAGTGGAATGGGTGGAAGTATTTGACAAGTACGACTGGGGGCCGATTAAAAGCACTGATTACCCGGCCATTACCCTGCAGACCTGTGAGCCGCCGCACGTGTCCGGCCCCGATTACCGTCTGATGGCCCGGGGCAAGCTGGTCGAGGTGAAAGATATACCGGTGGAGGCATCGGAAGTAAACTGATTTCGGGCAGGGGGAACTTAGCAATTGAAACCAGCGGGAAACAGGGAGGAGTCCCTGCAGACAGAAGAGGCAAAAGAGCGGCGCTGCCGGTTTTGCCGGACGCCGCTGGAGAATACTTTTGTCGATCTGGGGGTATCGCCTCTTGCCAACTCCTACCTGGAGCCCGGTGATTTAAAGAACATGGAGCCCTTTTACCCGCTTCATGTTTACGTGTGCAGAGAATGTTTTTTAGTCCAGCTTGAAGAAATGAGCAGTCCGCAGGCCATTTTTAGCGACTACGCCTATTTTTCCTCTTTTTCAGAAAGCTGGCTGGAGCATGCCCGCCGGTTTGCTGATATGGCGGTGGGGCGTTTTAACCTGGACGAAAGCAGCAGGGTGGTCGAGATCGGCAGTAACGACGGCTACCTGCTGCGTTTTTTTATGGAAAGAAAGATCCCCGTTTTAGGGGTTGAGCCTGCTTCAAACGTAGCGGAAAAAGCGAGGGAGCGGGGCCTTGAAACCATTACCCGCTTTTTTAATTCAGGTTTGGCCCGGGAGTTGGCTGAACAGGGCAAACAGGCCGACCTGGTGGTGGGCAACAACGTGCTGGCCCATATCCCTTCTATCAACGACTTAATGCAGGGCTTAAAAACCCTGCTCAGGCCGGGCGGGGTGGTGAGCATGGAGTTTCCCCACCTGCTCAGCTTGATCGAACAGAACCAGTTCGACACCATTTACCACGAACATTACTCCTATTATTCGCTGACTACGGTTGAGCGCATTTTCAGCGCCTTTGGTCTAAAGCTGTATGATGCCGAACTGCTCGAAACCCACGGTGGGTCGCTGCGCATTTATGCCTGCCGGGAAGAAGATGCAGGTTTTGAGCGCACTGAAAGGGTAACTGCACTGCTGGCAAACGAGGAAAGCCGGGGTTTAAAAGACCTGGAGACCTACCGGCAGTTTGCAAAGAAGGTGCAGGAAAGCAAGCGTCAGATCCTGAAGTTTATGATCCGGGCCAGGGAACAAAATAAAACGATCTGCGGTTACGGGGCCCCGGCCAAGGGTAACACCCTGCTCAATTACTGTGGAATTGGTCCAGAGTTTATTGATTATACCGTCGATTTGAGCCCCTTTAAACAGGGGCGCTACCTGCCGGGAAGCCGGATCCCGATTTACGCCCCGGAGCGCATTTCTGCCACCAGGCCGGATTACCTGGTGATCCTGCCCTGGAATTTAAAACAAGAAATCAGCGCTCAGATGGCGGGGATCAGGCAGTGGGGCGGAGAATTTGTGACCCTGATCCCGGAAGTGGAAGTATTCTAGATTAAAAGCCATAAACCACAGGGGGTGTATAGATGGTGCAGAAGCCGTTTTTGCCGCTGCTGCTTGCCGCCGGTTTGGTCCTGTTTGGTTTTGCCGCCGGGGGCTGCGAACCGGAGGAAGAAGAGCCGGAAGTCGATGAAGAAGCGATAGTGGCCATCAACAACTACGTGGAAGAAATAACCGCCTTTTTGCCCGAGGTCAAGATTGACCTGCAGGGTTGGAGCAGGGATCCGCACTCTGATGATGATATGCCTTTTGAATACGATGAGGAAAGAAGAGAGTGGCTGCGGGAGCATAAAGTAGAAATTGAAGCAGTCAGGGACCGGCACCTCAATGCCCAGTTTCCGGATGAAGAAGAGATCGCCTCCTGGGATGTGATCATCGTTCGCAGCGACCGGGAGTGGCAGTTGGACGGCGTAGAGTGGCTGGAAGCGCTGGAGCAGCTGGAAGAGCTGACCGGTGAGGTGATCAGTGTAATCGACATGATCCTGGCTGAAGAGGGCGAGCTGGACATGGAGCAGTCGGAGCGGGTCCTGGAGCTGATCGAGGAAATTGAACCTGAAATTGAAGCGGTGCGTTCGGTTATTTTCAGGACAGACTAAGGCATGCCCGGAAGGAGGCGGCAGGTAGATGCAGTTTAAAGAAACCGACCTGGCCGACGCCGTGGTCATCGAACTGGAACCGAAACAGGATCAGCGCGGTTTTTTGGCCCGCACCTTCTGTAAAAAAGAATTTGCACGTTATGGCCTGCAAACAGAAATTGCCCAGGCCAACTTATCTTTTAATACCAAAAAAGGCACCCTGCGGGGGATGCACTTCCAGGAGCACCCTTTTGCGGAGGCCAAACTGGTGCAGTGCCTGCAGGGATCGGTTTATGACGTGATCATTGACCTGCGCCCGGACTCAAAAACCCACCGGCACTGGCTGGCAGTGGAGCTCGAAGCAGAAAGCGGGCAGATCCTGTACGTGCCGGAAGGTTTTGCGCACGGCTTTCAGACCCTGCAGGACCATAGTGCGGTATATTACTTAATGTTCGAGTTTTTTGCTCCAGAATATGCCCGGGGAGTGAGGTGGGACGATCCGGCCTTCGGCATTAAATGGCCGCTTTCTGATCCGGTTATTTCGGAGAAGGACCGGCAGTGGCCGGATTATGAAGGATGAGAAAAGTGCTTTTAACCGGGGCCAGCGGTTTCATCGGCAGGCACTGCCTGGAACCGCTGGTGCGTAGAGGGTTCGAGGTGCATGCAGTTAGTTCAAAAGAGCAGCGCAACTTTTCCAGGAAGAAAGTGCAGTGGCATCACGCCGACCTGCATAATGCCGAACATGTTTTGCGGATTATGGTCGAGGTGAAACCTGAGTACCTTTTGCACCTGGCCTGGGACGTTACACCGGGCTTTTACTGGAGCTCACTGGAAAACCTGCGCTGGGTCCGGACCAGCCTGGGATTGCTGCAGGCCTTTATCGACTCGGGCGGCAGCCGGGTGGTGATGGCGGGCAGCTGCGCCGAGTACGACTGGGAGTACGGTTACTGCAAGGAAACTCTGACACCTCTGAATCCGGTCACCTTGTACGGGGTGTGTAAAAATGCCCTGCACAATATGGCTGGCACCGCATCGATTGAAGCCGGGCTCAGCTCAGCCTGGGGACGGCTTTTCTTTTTATACGGTCCCGGCGAACATCCCGACCGCCTGATTCCTGCCGTGATTACCTCCCTGCTAATGGGAGAAGAGGTGCTCTGTACCCACGGTGAACAGGTCCGCGACTATATGTACGTCAAGGATGCAGCAGACGCTTTCTGCGCGCTGCTGGACAGCGAGGTTAGCGGGCCAGTTAATATCGCCTCCGGTCGGCCGGTTATTTTAAAAGATTTAATCGGCCGGGCGGCTCAGCTGGCCGGAAGGCCGGAGCTGGTGCGGCTGGACGCTTTATCGGCAGCGGCGGACGACCCGCCTTTGCTTTTAGCCGAAACCAGGCGCTTAAAAGACGTAGTCGGCTGGCAGGAACAGTGGAGTTTGGATGCAGGGCTAAAAGAATCCCTGGCCTGGTGGAAAAAAAAGCTGGGCCGGGAGTAAAGGCCCGGGCGGCGGAAGCGGCCAGGGAAAGCGGCGCCGTGTTGATCCTGACAGGATGGGACGAGTTCCGCCACCGGCCCTGGGCGGAGCTGGGAGAAACCATGAAGAGCAAGAACATCGTGGACGGGTGCAATATGCTGACCAGCGACGAGCTGAACCAGGCCGGCTTTACCTCGAGCGGCAGCGGCCGCTTAAATACTGGTGCTGGCTCAGCTGTGCTTTACTCTGGATCAGCTTTAAGCAAGCAGGTTAGAGGGGTTTGGATACGGGTGAGTGAAAAAAACAAAACCGCACTGGCAAAAGAAACAGCCGGCCGGCAGCTCATAACAACTGGTGATCAAAACCGGGCCGGTAGAAAGAGGCCC
>PUKV01000266.1 GCA_003550645.1 Syntrophomonadaceae bacterium
CAGGATGATTTATGGAAGCAAAAGCGAAAGCTCGCTATGTACGCGTTGCGCCGCGCAAAGCCAGGGCAGTAATTGACATGATCAGGAATAAAGACCTCGATGAAGCTTTGAGCATACTGCGTTATACGCCGCGGGGTGCGGCTGAGCCGGTATCCAAGGTGGTTAATTCTGCAGCGGCTAACGCTGAATTCAATCATGAGATGAACCGGGGCTCACTTTATATCGATCAGGCTTACGTTGATGAAGGGCCTACCATGAAAAGGGTCCAACCCCGGGCCCGGGGAAGGCGAACCCTGATTTTTAAAAGAATGAGCCATATTACGGTTGTACTTAAAGAAAGAAAGGGGGTTTAAACGTGGGACAAAAAGTTAACCCCATCGGCTTCCGGATCGGTGTTATCCGTGACTGGGATGCAAGGTGGTTCTCAGGAAAGCATTATAAAGAACAGCTTTACGAAGATTTACAGATTCGGGACTTCATTCAAAAAAAGCTGGAAGGTTCTTCTTTATCACGCATTGAGATCGAAAGAGCCGCCAACAATGTGCGGATCAATATCCATACTGCTAAACCGGGGATGGTAATTGGTCGGGGCGGTACCGGCGTAGAAAGTTTGCGCAAGGAACTGGAAAAGCTGACCGATAAGAAAATACACCTGAACATTATTGAAATCAAAAAGCCTGAAATGGATGCAAAACTTGTCGCCGAAAGCATTGCCGCTCAGCTTGAAAGGCGGATTGCCTTCAGAAGAGCAATGAAACAGGCTATCTTCCGGACCATGCGGAACGGAGCCAAAGGGGTAAGGATCTCCTGCAGTGGCAGGCTTGGCGGTGCTGAGATGGCCCGCAATGAAACTTATCACGAAGGGACAGTACCTCTGCAGACTTTGCGTGCAGATATAGATTACGGCTTTGTGGAAGCTAAAACAACTTACGGTCGCATCGGGGTAAAGGTATGGATTTATAAGGGCGAAATACTGCCCCCTAAACCCGGAGAAGAAAAACCTGCAGAGGAGGTAGACGCGAATGTTAATGCCTAAGCGGGTGAAATACCGCCGTCAGCACCGGGGCCGGATGAAAGGCCGATCAAAAGGCGGCACCATGGTTCACTTTGGCGAATATGGACTGCAGGCCCTGGAGCCATCATGGATAACCAGCCAGCAAATAGAAGCAGCGCGTATTGCCATGACCAGGTCGATCAAAAGAGGCGGAAAAGTGTGGATTAACATTTTTCCAGATAAACCGGTAACAGAAAAACCAGCCGAAACCAGGATGGGTAAAGGTAAAGGTTCACCCGAATACTGGGTAGCCGTGGTCAAGCCGGGCCGGATTATGTTTGAACTGGCCGGCGTAGGCGAAGATGTGGCAAAAGAAGCCCTGCGCCTGGCAGCCAATAAACTGCCGATTAAAACCAAGTTTGTAAAACGAGCTGATGCAGGTGGTGGATCCGAATGAAAATAAAAGATGTTCAAGATCTTAACGAGCAAGAGCTGGAGGAAAAAGTAAAAGAGTTGAAAGAAGAGCTTTTTAATTTGCGCTTCCAGCAAGCCACCGGCCAGCTGGATAATGTAATGCGCATTAAAGAGGTCCGCCGTGATATTGCCCGGGTTAAAACCGTGCTCCGGGAACGGGCCCTTAGCTGAGTTTGAATAGGAAGGGAGGCCCATCGGTTTGACAATCAAAGGTAAAGTACGGAGCGGCCGGGTAGTCAGCGATAAAATGAATAAAACAAGAGTTGTAGCAGTGGAAAGAGTAACCCGCCATCCGTTATATGGGAAAATCATTCGTCGGACTAAAAAGTATAAAATGCATGATGAAACGAACGAATCCCGAGTAGGCGATGTGGTAAGAATGATGGAAACCAGGCCAATCAGCAAAGATAAAAGATGGCGCCTGGTGGAAATCATGCGAAAATCGAAGCTGTAGGATTCTCTTTTCGAATAGCCTGTCGGGAAGGGATGAAAGGAGAGGCAACGATGATTCAAACTGAGAGTATGTTAAAAGTAGCTGATAACTCGGGAGCGAAAAAGATCCTTTGTATTAGGGTCCTCGGTGGATCAAAGAGCAAAGCGGGCCGGATCGGAGATATCATTATCGGTTCGGTTAAAGAGGCTACTCCCGGTGGGGTAGTTAAGAAAGGCGATATTGTTCGGGCGGTAATTGTCCGGACAAAAAGCCAATTAAACCGCAGAGACGGGTCCCATATCAACTTCGATGAGAATGCAGCTGTAATAATTAATGAACTGAATAACCCGCGGGGCACCCGGATTTTTGGCCCTGTCGCCCGTGAACTGAGGGAAAAGGATTTCATGAAAATTGTATCCCTCGCTCCGGAGGTTATTTAGCAGTTCATTGCGGAGGTGGCTAAAAAGCGGTGGAAATGAAAAAATTGCCTGTTCGCCGGGGAGATAAGGTAGTAGTGCTTTCCGGCAAAGATAAAGGGAAAAAAGGTAAAGTGATCGCCACTTTTCCCCGCCAGGGCCGGGTTAAAGTGGAAGGAGTAAATATTATTAAGAAACATGCCAAGCCGACCCGCAGGGTTCCCCAGGGGGGAATCAGGGAAATGGAAGCCGAGTTTCCGGCTTCAAGAGTTATGCCGATATGCCCTTCCTGCAGCAAACCGACCCGGGTGGCCAAGAAAACTCTTCCCGATAACAGCCGGGTCCGCGCTTGTCGGAAATGCGGCGAATCGCTGGATAAGTAAGGAGGGTTAAAGCGATTAATATGTCACGAATGAAGCAGAAATACCTTGAAGAAGTAAGGCCCGCACTCGTGAAACGGTTTGAATACAAGAATACCTTGCAGGCACCGCGGATCGAAAAGATTGTCATTAACATGGGCCTGGGTGAAGGTAAAGATAACCCGAAGATACTGGATGCAGCGGTTAACGATCTTTCGCTTATAACCGGCCAGAAGCCGATTATAACCAGGGCGCGCCGCTCGGTGGCAAGCTTTAAAGTCCGTGAAGGTAATCCAATCGGCTGCAAGTTGACCCTGCGCGGCGTTAGGATGTACGACTTTTTGGACAAGCTTTTTAGTGTTGCCTTGCCCAGGGTCAGGGATTTCAGGGGTATATCGCCGCATTCATTTGATGGGCGCGGCAACTTTACCATTGGTATAAAGGAACAATTGATTTTCCCCGAGATTGAGTACAGTCAAGTGGAAAGAGTACTCGGCATGGATATAACCATTGTTACAACCGCCGAGACTGATGAAGAAGCACGCGAGCTTTTAACCTTGATGGGTATGCCTTTCCGGGCGGCCTAGTTAAAGCTGTTGCGTTAATTTAAGGAGGGAAAGGATGGCCAAGAAATCGTTAATTGCCAAGGCCAAAAGAAAGCCTAAATTTTCGGTCCGTGCCTACAACCGTTGTCACATTTGCGGCCGTTCAAGGGCTTACTTGCGGAAATTCGGCCTGTGCCGCCTTTGCTTTCGTCATCTGGCCAACGAAGGGAAAATTCCAGGAGTTAAAAAAGCCAGCTGGTAGATGATGAAAGAATGAGAGGAGGTTATTACTGCCTATGATGACAGATCCGATTGCCGATATGCTGACACGAGTGCGTAATGCCAATAACGTCCGGCATAAAACTGTGGAAATTCCTGCTTCGAATGTAAAGCGTTCCATAGCTAATATTTTAAAGCAGGAAGGGTTTATTAAGGATTATGAATTGATCAAGGATAATAAACAGGGTGTCTTGAGGGTTCATCTTAAGTATGGTCCGAACCAGGAAAAGATTATAAGCGGGCTGAAAAGGATCAGCAAGCCCGGCTTAAGGGTGTATGTCAAAAAAGATGAACTGCCAAAGGTCCTGGGCGGGATGGGGATTGCAGTTATTTCCACCTCCCAGGGTTTGATGAGTGATCGCCAGGCCCGGGAAACGGGTACAGGCGGCGAAGTATTGTGCTATATCTGGTAGCATAGCGAGGAGGATTACCGATGTCACGAACCGGTAAAGAACCTGTTGCTGTACC
>PUKV01000056.1 GCA_003550645.1 Syntrophomonadaceae bacterium
CTAAAGCTAAAGATTTAGAGTTAGAGTTAGAAGTAAGACCATGGAACTGTCTAACAATTAATATGTGCGGAGAAAAATATGAGCAATGATTGTTACTGGGCGGTTGATATAGGCGGGACTAAGTTATTGCTGCTTTTAATTGACAGCAGCAGCCGGGTTTTGTTCAGAAAAAAAATTAAAACACCTCAACCATCAAGCCCGCAGGCCGTCGCCGAAGCAATAGCCGGGACCTTAAAAGAAGCGGCGAAAAGTGAATCACTGGCTGCCGCCGCCAGTCCTTCCGGAATTGGTGTTTGCACTGCCGGCTTTGTGGATAACCGCCAGGGCCTGGTTCACCAGTCCCCAAACCTGGACTGGCACGACCCGGTCCCGCTTGGCCGTTTAATTGAAGAAAGAATTAACTGCCCCGTGCAGATTGAAAATGACACCAATGCCGCTGTGGTAGGAGAAGTCCATCACGGCGCTGCCCGGGGACACAGCAACGCTGTTTACGTTACCCTGAGCACCGGGATCGGTGGAGGGCTTTACCTGAATGGAAGGTTGTACCGCGGAACAGGTGGGTTTGCCGGGGAGATTGGTCATACCAAGGCTTTTGGGAAGGGGAGACCCTGTAAATGCGGTGGAGCAGATTGCCTGGAAACCTGGGCTTCCGGCAGTGCCCTGGCTGCCAGCGCTGCCGAATTATGGAATGAAAGTGAGCTTAACAGCGGCCATATTTCCACTGCCCGGGTTTTTGATCAGGCCGACCAGGGAAATGCTATCGCCCGATCAATTCTGGATCACGCAGCCGAAAATATCGGCCTGGGCTTATCCAACCTGGTAACCCTGCTTAACCCTTCCTGCATTGTTATCGGCGGCGGAGTTGCTGCCAACAGGGCTGATTTTTTCGATAAGGTGGCCTGCTATACCAGGAAACATGCCATCAAACCGGCGGTGGATATAACTTCCCTGGATATAGTTGCCGCCGCCCTCGAACCGGAAGCAGGGATCTGGGGCATGTACAGTTTGATAACCGGCCGGGCGGGATAATTATTATGGAAACGCTTGAATTTCTTGAACCGCTATATGAGACAATAGAGCTTTTAATATCCAGGTACGGGTCCATGGGGATCGGTGTAGCAATGTTTGCGGAAAGCGCCGGGGTGCCCTTTGCTTCGTCGATCGTTTTTTTAACCGCAGGGACGATGATCCTGCGGGGGACATGTTCTTTCTGGTCAATATTTATTTCCTCGACCCTTGGCATCACTTTTGGCAGCATCTTCAGCTACACCCTCGGCCTGTTGGGGAGTGTAGTCGGCCACGCAGTAAAAGACAGGCTAAATAATGGCTACAACTTTTTCAACCGCCGTCGCTCAGGATCGGGCAAAATCCAGAGCCGATCTAAAGTATTGCAGCTATGGGACAGGTATGGTAACTTTTCAATTTTTATGGGCCAGTTGTGGGGCTTCAGCCGGACCTTTATATCTTTTCCAGCCGGGGCCATGCACATGAATTTTTATTTGTTTCTAATCTATACTTTTCTCGGAGGGGCCCTGTTTAGCCTCCTTACCATAGGGGCCAGCATCATTTTGACCGGAACAATGAGCATTATGCTCAGGACCCTGAAAACCCTGTTTGATTTTTCACCCTGGTTGCTGTTAATACCGGCCGTCCTGCTGGCGGTGTTTATTTATTATTACCGGTACCGCGGCTGGAAAATGAATCTTTCATTTTTCAACGCTTACTGGTGCAGGTTTAAAAAGGCTTTTAAGTGAAATAATAAAAGAAACCTGACCGCAAAAAATTAAGAGTTAAACGGTGCTAAGGAAGACAATTCGAGCGTCCTGAAGCGCAGCGCAGGCCGAAGGAAAGATGATGGAACTATCGGCTGTTTTTGACCGCACGAAGCATAAAGTATATTATATAAAGGGGTATAATTAATGGGTAAAGCAAAGTTCGAGTTAAAAGTTTACAGCGAGCGTTGCAAAGATTGCGGCATATGCTTCGAGTTTTGTCCAAAAGACAATCTGAGGCCAGGAAAAGGCGGAGCACCGGAGATGACTGATCCTGAAGCCTGCACAGGCTGTAAATTGTGCGAATATCTCTGCCCGGACTTCGCGATCCAGGTCTACAAAGATGAGCAGGAAGAAAATGAGAAGGAAGCACAAAAATAGAAATAAATAATTGTTCGATCTTTCATCAGGGAGGGTAGCTTGTGATTGAACCATTAATCCGAAAAGCTGAAAATATTTCCCCGATCTCTTTTAGCGCCGCCCAACAATACTGCGAAAACAAAGAAAAGCTGATAGATGACTATTTCCCGATTTGGATTACTTCAAAGCGTCAATGATAATTATGGACACCAATACGGAGACATGGTCCTGGTTGAATTTGCCAGGCTGTTAAAAGAAGACTGCCGCGAAGAGGACCTTCCAGCAGAAAATTAACATTACTGCCAGTTTCGGTGTGGCCGCCCTGAAAGAAGGAGAAGAGTTTGATTCCCTGATCAAGCGGGCAGATGATGCCCTTTACCAGGCTAAAAGAAGCGGTCGGAACACGGTCTGCAAGGCCGGGTAGCGATTTTCTTTGTTACCGCAAGGTAGCATCTAAAAAAACCAGGAGATGAAGCCTTTTGCATAATAAAACCTGGCAGCAATTAAGAATTAGCAACAGGGAAGGAACAGGCCTTTCTGCCCTGCTTTGCCGGAGTGGTGAAATAAAGGAGGGAGCAGGAAGGACAGAAGAAAAACCGTTGATCATATCCTGCCACGGTTTCACCGGCTCGAAAGAAGGAAGCGGACGGGCCCTGGATATGGCCGAACAACTGGCTAACCTTGGTTTTAACACATTGCTCTTCGATTTTGCCGGTTGCGGACAAAGTGAAGGCGACTGGGAAGATATCTCGCTGTCAGGGCAGATCGCCGATCTCGGCGCCGTAGTTAAATGGTGCCGCCGGGAAGGTTTTGCTAAAATCATATTAAACGGCAGGAGTTTCGGCGGGACTACGGTTTTATGTTATGCTGCCCGTGACCACCTCATCGCTGCCGTTTGCACCTGGGCGGCGGTAGCCAGGCTGACTAATCTGTTTGAAAACAGGGTTTCTGCTAACAGTATCCTTAATGGCGACCCCGATGAGCTGATTACCCTTGCAGGCGAAGAAGGTGTGGTTGCCCTTAAAAGGAGTTTCTTTATCGACCTCCGCAAACACGACCCCCTGGAAGCGGCAGCTGCTATATCGCCTCGTCCACTGCTCTTGGTACATGGTTCACATGATCAATCTGTTCCTCTTGAAGATGCAAATATTTTGTACCAACAGGCAGCAGAACCAAAGCAGCTGGCTATTATCGAGGGGGCTGATCACCGGTTTTCAGAGCACCTGGAACAGGTATGGGCTGCCTTTTTTAGCTGGCTGAACAAGATTTAAAATGGGATGTTTTCGCCTCTAAGCCGGCAGGCCCCAAGCCTGCTTTGCCAGCGGTGTGTTGGCCTGTTTTTATTGATTACCCGAAAAACACCTCTATAAACAGGTGTTTTTTTGATATAATAGTCTGCGAAGGAGGAATAAAAAGTGCAGTTCAAAGAAACTGAAACAATAAAAAAACCCCTGCGCTTCGGTGAAGGGAAGCTATACTGGATTAATACTTTTGGCTGCCAGATGAATGAGCACGATTCTGAAGTTATGGCGGCCTTGATTGAAAACCTGGGCTACCGCCCCGCATCCATTCCGGAGGAAGCAGACCTGGTGATCATAAATACCTGCGCTGTTCGCAAGAAGCCGGAAGACAAAGTAACATCGATGCTGGGAAAACTGGCTGTCTTGAAGAAAGAACGAGATGATTTAATTATCGCCGTGGGTGGATGCATGACCCAGCAGGAGGATCTGGCCGGCCACATCAAAAACCGGTTCAGGCAGGTTGATCTTGTCTTCGGCACTCATGCCCTGC
>PUKV01000240.1 GCA_003550645.1 Syntrophomonadaceae bacterium
CCAGGAATTTTTTCCTTAACCCGGGTTCAAATTTTTCAATGGCATAGCGCAGCATAGTCCGCGGCATTTGCCGGTAGCGGGTTTGAAGATAATTATATTCTACTTCAAAATCCCTGTTGCCCACTTCTCTTAACATCCAGCCAACAGCCTTATGAATCAGGTCATGCTCATGAGATAAAAGCAAATCGGCTATTTTTTGTGTATCGTCATAATCGTTGTGCTTGATGAAGTAATATGTGGCGATTATTGCTGTTCGCTGCTGCCATAAGTTCCCGGAGGTTGCTAAATGGTACAGCAGGCTTCTATCTCTATCAAACAGGAAGTTTCCCAAAATTTTATAAGCTGAAGAATCAACCAGATCCCAGTTATTGATATACGAGAGGTTACTCAAATAGAAATCGACTAAGGCTTTTTTTTCTGCTTCGGTTCCGGATTTTTCATACTTAAGAACCAGGATGAAAATAGCAGTAAGCCTGTGCTCGTGCACCTCGCTTTGGATCAACTCTCCCAGCTCAGTTAATGATATGGCACGGTAATATTTACGGGATACTTTACGTTGATCCGGCACAACTACTCCTATAAAACGGTCTCCTTCGCCGTATCCCCCCGGGTAAGCTTGAAAAAAATTGGGCAGGAAGGCTGCTTTTTCGGGGTTTATGTAACTGTGCAATTCTTTTTTTATCAAGTCCTGAGTTTTCAAAAAATTACTCCAGTTTTCTTATTATTGTTTACCTGCTCAGTTTGTTTTATATAAATCCAGCATTCCTGAGTTGTATTCTCAGGCAATTATATTCAACAGTTCTTAGTGGCAGAGCAGGTGTACTTCTACTAATATTCTACATTATTATGAAAAAGCCTCTCGATCACTTTTTAACCTATAATATACAATTACTGGTTTTAAGGAAACGTGCAAGACTAAGAAAGCGCCGCCTGGAAAATATTCCAGGGGCGCCATAAGCCTCTGAATAAGGAAGTTTGGGCCTATCTAATTAGAAGGTATATTTAGAAAGTAAATTTTGCCGTAACAGCAGCCCTGACTTCAACTTCTTGCGGCTCAATTGGAGTGGGGGCGGCATCTGCTTCCAGGGCTTCTTCTGCAACTTCTCGGGCAGCGCGATAAGGAGTGTAATCGGTCCTTTCTTCTACAATGCTGTAAACATCTGTTACAGATTTGCCGGCGCCTTCAGCGATTGCCTCTGCTTTTTGAGAGGCCTGATCTACTGCTTTCTCCAGGGCCTGCATCTTCAATTGCTGGGGATCTTCCAAATCAAAGCTAATATAATTGACCTTATTAACACCGGCCCTTACTGCTGTATCAATGAGTTCACCTACCTGGTCGAGTTCGGAAGTGCTGACCATGATCTCATTGCTGGCCTGGTAATAAATTTCTTCTTCCATGTCTCTTTCTTCCACTATTTCTGGCTCTTCAACATCATTCGGTTCCGGGCGGGCTGGTTCTCTTATTTCCTGGGGCCTTTCCCGGTGGCTCCACAGGCGGTAAGAACCAGTTTTGATCTCATCTTTCGACAATCCAAAATCAAGCAATGCATCACGGACCTGGTTGGCCAGCTCTGCATTTGCTGCTACTGCCTCATCAGCTGAACGGTTGTATGTTTCAACTTCAAAGCTGATTCTTGCCAGGTCTGGTTCGGCAGTTACTTCTGCTTCACCATAAGTTTGGATCACCTGCTCGCCGTTGTTAATACTTTCCGCCTGTTCTTCTGCGCATCCGGACAGAAAAACGGCCGTTATTATAACGACAGTGAGCATCAGCGCAAATTTAGTTGCTTTCCGCATGCCTTTAGACCTCCAATCTTATTCCGGTTTTGCCGGTAATAAATCTATTATTGAGACAAGCATAGAATGCAATCAGTTTCATTGCTTCGATATCATTGTTTCGAATTCTTTACATTGCCTGTAAGATTGCCTGAACCTATCAAGAATGGTAATATCATTTTAGACACCCAGACTCTTTAAATAAAGCATCATCTCATGGATAAAAAATAGCAATATGCATTATCGGCATAATTAATCAGCAATAAGGGGGCGGTAAGTTGAGTTATAAAAAAATCCAAACGACCGGAATCATTATCGTAATAATATTTTTGTTTATAAGGGTTTTTGTTTTAAGCGGCAGTGATGAGACCCTGGTTAGCAGTATTGTGAACTATTCATTCCTGGGCTTAATGGCAGCAGTATTCATATTGCTTTATTTTTTTCGCAACAGGCCGTAATCATTCTGGCCGCTCATTCTGTAAATACAACCTTAATAGGTTTTTTCTTTGATTTCGATCAGTGTTTGATTAAATAGCTCTGTTTCTTTTAAAAACGGGGTATGGGCGGAATCTTCAAAAATGATCAGATCTTTCCGGGGAGCTTCAATTGTTTCGTAATATTCTTCTACCAGTTTTGCAGGGGTGTTATAATCTTTTGCTCCGACCAGGAAGAAAGCCGGCACTTCCAGGGCAGGCACTGCCTTTAAATAGTCAAAATGAAGCATTTCTTCCTCATCGTGTAAAGGGGCTCCACCCCTGTTCATACCGCCGAGCAGCCGGAAGTAATCAATAACCCGGTATTCCGGCGCCCTCAAGGCAATCAAGGCGATGCGCCACATCTCCAGGTCAAAGTTTCCGCCGTATTCACGTACCAGGCTGGCAAGCTGCCTGTATTCAGTGTGATCGTAGGGTGGCTCTCCCAGTTCTTCTAAAAAATCTAACCTGTCACGATCATTTCTTTCCCTTGCTGTTTCAATAAGCCAGTCGTAGGCAACTTGAACTCCCCGGCGGTCATCGACCACCTGGCTGACTCCAATGTAAGCATGAAGGTGTTCGGGGTGATCAGCGGCCAATTCAATACCGGGGCAGGTGCCCCAGGAATGGCCCAGCAGGTAAACTTTCTCTTTGTCCAACCGGTCTTGCACGTATTCTATCAGCTCAAGGGCGTCAGCTTTGAATTGCTCAAAGCGCATGGTGTTTTCATCAAAGCCGCGGGGGTTTGATTTTCCGGCTCCTCGTTGATCCCAGTGCACTACCACAAATTCTTTTTCCAGTTCATTGTCAAGGTGATGCGCAAGGGGCATCTGGGTTGAGCCGGGTCCACCATGCAGCCAGATCAGGGCGGGGTTATCTTTTTCTTTACCCCGCATCAAGATCCATTGTTCCATCCCGCCAAGTTCTACTTTTTCCAGTTCAGCGATACTTCCAGGGCGTATATTACCGTCCGCGTCTTTAATAGGTTCTGTATCGCCGGAAGTTAGATCTATATAAAAAATAGCCAGCAAAAACAGGGCTAACAGGCCGACTATGATTTGCAAAGCAATTTTTAAGGCTGCGTGCATTACTTTCACTCTCCACAATTGGCAATAAAGGATCCTGTTATTATTTAAACCAATTGACCATAAAAATCCGGGCTGATTATTTATAGGATAACATAAATACCATAAAAAAGATCGGCACTATAATATCAAACTGACGCTTAGAGCGTATTTCTATTTTTCCCAGGCGCTTGAGCCGTTGCTGTGGCGCTGCTCATGATTCAATAGGGGCAATATGTTTTTGCTGCATTAATGCCAGGTATCCCGGTCGAAAATAAGCCTCCCCGGTTTTTTAAGGCCGGGGAGGCTTAAATAATGATTTGTCCTGCTTAAGGCTTTACTGCCTGTTTTTATCTGTTATCCTAAAAGCTTATCTTCTACAGATTTAACTTTTTGTTCAATGGTGCCCTGTTTATCCCGTCGGTCATCGATTTTGATCGAGGTACTGACCCTGAGGGCGCCGCTTTCGAACGGGACTTCGTGTAGCTTCCGGATTAACTTCAGGATCTTATCAAGGTCACCTTCGATTATAGTCCCCATGGCAGTTAGTTCATATTTAAGGTCTTCGCTATTTTCCCGCAGCACCTTTTCACAGCTGGCTACATAAGGACTTAAGCTGGTGGTGCCGGTTCCAAGCGGAACAATAGAAACTTCAACTACAGCCAATTGAAACACCTCCATTTGAGTTACAATATATTAAGCTTTGAATTTCAGGTTTGTCAATAAAAACATTAAAAATCTCGAAAGAAAAGGGCAGAGAGGGCAAACATGACGCCTGATATCAGCAGATAAATTCCTACAAGGACAATAATTATGGAAATGACGACAATAGCTGAGTAGACCATGCCGATTCCGAAGGCCAGGTGGACCAGGCCGGATATGATGGCAGGAGTAACGTTAGCCGTGTTTTTAAGACGGTTAGCGGTCATAAACCGGTCTATGGCCAGCATGATAGCGATAATACCAATAATGGTGCCAACTAAAGTGATAGTGACTTTCGGGTTGAAGAGCATAATAATACCCAGGACGGTTAATATAATGCCTAAGGTCAGCAATAATCCACGATTGATGATCACACTCCAGCTTACTGTTACCGTGATGATCCTGAAAATGCCGATAACAGTAATCACTGCTCCGACAAAAACGGCCAGGAATTCCGCCACCCGGTCCGGTGCTGCCAGGAATATAATACCTGTGACCATTAGAAGAATACCGAGCAGCAGGCTAAACGGTTTTATCCTGTCGTATGCGTACACCAGATCCTCACCTCAAAAAATATTAACTGGCATAATCGGGGCACTGTTTTATACCGGTCCAGCAGTTTACTCATAAAATGAGATTTTATTCTAAAGTAATTGGGTTCGGTTCCGACTTTTTTCGCTGGTCCTATCATACAATAACTTTGGGCCGAGGGAAACGAATAGAGTGATTAAAAGGGGCGGAAAAAGTATCCCGCCCCTTGATAACGCTGGTTTGATGACTGCCTGGCGTTATAGTGTTGGTTACTACTGGGCCATTAATTCGGCAGACTCTACAGTATTGTAAAGCAGCATAGTTACAGTCATCGGGCCGACACCACCCGGTACCGGGGTAATATAGGAAGCTTTTTCAGCAATTGGATCGTATTCCACGTCACCGACCAGGCGGAAACCTTTCTTCTTGCTCGCATCTTCAATCCTGTTTACACCAACATCGATAACAACAGCGCCTTCCTTAACCATGTCGGCGGTAATAGCCTGGGGTTTGCCCATAGCTGCGACCAGGATATCGGCCTGTTTGGTATACTGGGCCGGATCCTTGGTTCCGGTGTGGACTACAGTAACGGTAGAATTGGCGCCTTCCTTTTTTTGCATCAGCATTGCAGCCAGCGGTTTACCGACAATGTTGCTTCTACCGCAGATGACAACATGCTTTCCGGCCGGGTCATTACCCGAACGCATCAGAAGCTGCTGGGCTCCATGGGCGGTACACGGAAGGGGGCATTTTTCTCCCCTTAACAGCAGGCCCTGGTTAACCGGGTGGAAACCGTCGACATCTTTTTCCGGGGCGATAGCGTTAACTATCTTTTCCTCATCAATATGCTTTGGAAGGGGGAGCTGGACTAAAATCCCGCTGTACTTTTTGTCGTTGTTCATTTTTTCAATGAGGTTAAGCACTTCTTCTTCCGAAGCATCGGCCGGGAGGCGGACAGTTTCTTCGTAGATGCCGATCTCTTCACAGCCCTTGGCTTTACTGGTTACATAGGAGACTGAAGCCGGGTCCTCTCCGACCAGGATCACACCCAGGCCGGGGTGGATATCCCTGGTTTTTAATTCCTCAACTTTCTTTTTCAATTCTTCCCTGATTTCACTTGCTACTTCTTTCCCTGAAATTACTTTCGCAGGCATAAATGGTACCTCCTTTAATGTGGAATTATGATAGGATTTTCGGATACACCGATCGGGAGGTAAATTATCCGTCCCCGATTCACTGATCGATGGTTCCATTTGAAAAACAACCTTTCACCTATTATATAATTAGCCAAAAATATAAGATTTCCTATTTCCCTTTAAAAAATTTTTCATTTTCGAGAGAAAAGCTTGCAGATTATAGATTACCAGGCTGCATAAATAGAAAATTATAGGGTAAAAGGTAATCACTGCCAATAAATTCGAGCATTTCATTTTTATTAGGCTACGGGAACCAGAGGAATTTTTGTTAGAAAAAAGAAATTTGTCACAAACTGTGCAGGAATTTGTTGAAAGAGGTAGAAGTTTTACGTGCTTTAGCAAGCATCATGAATTGTTGCGGCAATTGAGGAGTTAATCTATGCGGAAAATATCCCTGGAAATAGCCCGTCCCGGCATGATCCTGGCCAAGCCTGTTTTAGGCAGCACCGGCCAGATCCTTCTTAAGTCCGGGGTAGAAATTAAACCCCAGTATATCAGCTATCTACAGAGGCTTGGCGTTAACGATCTATATGTTAGGGATGATCGGATCCAGGATGTGGTAGTTTCTGATGTAATCAAAGCAGAAACCCGCCACGAAGCCCGCTTACTGGTAAAAAGGATAATGAGCAATTTACAATCACCCGGCTGCCAGGTAAAGAGTATAAATATCCAGGATAAAGAAGTTGTCAAAACAGTAAACAGGATTATTGAAGAACTTATTAACAACAAGGATCTGATTGTTCAGCTGGTGGATATCAGGACTAAAGACGACTATCTGTTTGCCCATAGTGTTAACTGCGCAGTGCTTGCCACCCTTGTTGCAGTGAAAATGAATTATGACCAGAAAACCCTTAAGCTGCTGGCAACAGGGAGTTTACTGCATGACATCGGCCTGGTAACCGTACCGGAGCACATTTTAAAAAAGCCAGATGAGTTAACCGAAGATGAATTTGAGACTATCAAGAAGCATCCCGAATATGGTTTTGCAATATTCAAGAAATCCCCGCTTTTTAATGCCCGGGCCGGCGCTGTAATTTTACAGCACCATGAGCGCTGTAACGGCCGGGGTTATCCGCGAGGCTTGAAAAGCGAACGGATCAACAACCTGGCCAAGATAGTCAGCATAGCCGATGCTTATGATGCAATGACTTCCGAGAAATTCCACCGCCAATCCTATTATCCCCATCAGGCTGTAGAAATGCTCATGTCAATGGGGGGCGAGTATTTTGACATGGCAATTTTGCATCATTTTTTATCTACCATAGCCGCTTACCCGGTTGGTTTCCATGTTTTCTTGAGCAATGGTGAAAGTGGGCTGGTTATTGCCAACAACCCTGGAATGACTTTGAGGCCGGTAGTCCGGGTGCTTTATACAGGTGAAGATATGGCCCCGCATCCTGAGCCCTACGATGTGGATTTGTCACAGGAGTTGGATTTGACTATTACCGGAATCCATGCCTGATACTTGAGTTTTCGGAGGTAACTGTAATGATTGATGATGCAGGAGAAAAAGGTAGTGTAAACCACACTGCAGAGCTCGAGCAAAACAATTATTTTGCAGTAATTAGCGATTTTTTGGATTGCCTGGTGGTAATTCTTGATAAAAAGGGCAAAATTGTTTATTGCAACAGGTTTTGCGAGACAATAACCGGCATTCCTTCGGAGGAGGTTAAGGGCAGGTATTACTGGGACATTTTCTGTTTTCCCGAAGAAAAAGAACTGTACAAAGCTTTTATTGATAAACTCACTCCTGAATCGTTTCCCTTTGAGTTAAAAACACAAATTACCGGTGAGAAGGGGCATCATTCAACGATTTTGTGGAAGTACAATACATTGCAGCAGCAGGAAGGGAATAATCAATCCGGTGAGTTTCTGGTGTTAACCGGGATAGATATTAGCAGTTATGATGAAGCGAACAAAAAGTTGCAGGAAATTGGTGAAAAATACAGGACCCTGATCCATGTTTCCCCGGTTTCGGTTATTTCACTGGATAATGATTACAGGATTAAAAGCTGGAGTTCGGCCGCAGAAAAACTGCTGGGGTGGACGGAAAAAAGTGTTCTTGAAAAAAACCTTTTTCAAATCCTGGACGGCAAAAATGAGCGGTTAAAAGAATCTTGTGAAAGAGCCCTTCAGGGGGGCATAACTAATGACCTGGAGCTGAATTGCCACAGGAAAGATGGCTCACCGGTTTCAGTCAGCCTATACCTGGCCCCTACCCGCGACTATAACGGGATTGTTGACGGCATTGTACTGATCGCCCTTGATATTACCGGGCGAAAACAAGCCGAACTTTTATTAAACTATCAGCTTGGAGTTGAAAAGATAATTGCCGATATATCTTCTTACCTGGCCAACTTACCTTCCAAACAAATTGGAGAGGGTATAAACGAAGTCTTAAAAATAGCGGGAGAATTCCTGCAGGCCGATCGTGGTTATGTTTTCCAGTTTTCTGAGGACATGAACGCCAGAACTATGACCCATGAATGGTGCGCTAAAGATGTTGAACCCTTGAAAGAAGAGCTTCAGGAACAATCCATGGATGAACTGGCCTGGTGGAAAAGTAAACTTGAAGCCAGGGACTGGATCAATGTATCCAGCATTAAAGAACTGCCTCCGGAAGCAGAAGGAGAAAAAAAGGAGATTGAAGCGCAAGAGGTAAAATCTTTTCATTGTGTTCCCCTGGTCATAGAAGGGGCCTTGTTTGGGGCCTTTGGTTTTGCTGTTATTAAGGAAAATAGAAATTGGGCTGATGAACATACCAAACTGCTATCGGTGGTGGCAGAGCTGATTGCCAACGCTTTTGCCAGGTATGCGGCTTACCTGGAAATTAGCTATATGAGTTTCCATGATCAGCTTACCGGCCTTTATAACCGGCATTTTTTAAAAGAGGAAATGAATAGGGTAGATAACCCGGATCATTATCCCTTGAGTATCATTGTTGCCGACTTGAACGGTCTTAAACTGGTTAATGATACTTACGGGCATATCATGGGCGACGAATTGCTTCAAAAGGCTGCATCGATTTTAAAGCAATCTTGTCGGGAAAAAGATATAATCGCCCGCTGGGGCGGCGATGAATTTATCATTCTTTTACCGGGCACTTCTAAAAAGAAGGCAAAAGTAATCCAGAAGCGCATCGTTGATAACTGTTCGGGTCAATATGCCGGTGACGTCCCGGTATCTATTGCCGTAGGAGTAGCTTGTAAGAATAACACCGCTAATGGCTTGCACGAAATACTTAAAAAAGCAGAAGACAGTATGTATACTCAAAAGCTTACCGAAGGCCGCAGTGTCAGGAACGCTGTTCTCTCGACCCTTATAAAAACCCTTTCTGAAAAAAGCTGTGAAAAAGAAACCCATACCCTGCGTATGCAGGAAACGGCCAGGCTGATTGGAAAACAAGCAGGTTTATCTGAAGTTGATCTGAGCCGTCTTAATCTGCTGATTGCCCTGCATGATATTGGAAATATTAATATCCCCGGAGAAATATTGACTAAGAAAGGACCTTTAACCGGCAGTGAATGGGAAATGATCAAGAAGCACCCTGAAACCGGTTTTAGGATTGCCCGTTCAACAGAAGAGTTTGGCCATGTTGCTGAAGAAATTTTGTCCCACCATGAGTGCTGGGACGGTAACGGTTATCCCCGGGGACTGAAGGGGGAAGAGATCCCCCTGTTATCACGAATTGCAGCTATAGCAGATTCATATGAAGTGATGAGCAGTGGAAGGCCGTATAAAAAGCGATTAAGCCAGGATGAAATTAAAGCAGAATTTAAGAAGTGTGCAGGAGCCCAGTTTGATCCCGGGCTGGTAGAGTTGTTTTTACCCATGCTTGAATAAAAATACCGGTAAAAACACGTAAATTATTTCACAGTAAAAGTAAAAAATATGGTATATTATTCGTGATGAGTTATAATGAGGGCATCACCCTTATTCTTGCTCTGTTAATTAATCAAACCTCAACCACAGGAAGATTAAATAATCAATTTACGGTTAATTATGAAGGAGGGTTTAATCAAGTGACTACCTTAATTCCTATGATTGTGATAGGTAT
The DNA here is from genome assembly GCA_003550645.1 of Syntrophomonadaceae bacterium. Lineage (GTDB taxonomy): Bacteria > Bacillota > Dethiobacteria > DTU022 > DTU022 > B1SED10-74M. The sequence continues at coordinate 9,800 of PUKV01000240.1, forward strand.
GATTTTTATTTCGTTGGTTATCGGTTTTAGATATTACAACCATAAGATAATGACTGAGAGAGTTTGTTCCAGGAACCCGGATAGTGAATACTGCCGCAGATATTATCAAAACAAACTTGACAAAACTGAAGATGAATACGAACAGTGTGAAGTGATTTACGGCAAAACCCCCAAGGGGGGAGTTAAAACCGCTGTTTGTTATGTGGATGACAAGAATCGTATTGTAAAAAAGAGGCAGGCCAGCAAGGTTTTAATCAGGGAGTTGGACGAGAAGAATAAGCCTGTTTATGAAACCTGGACCAGCCTTGAGGAAGCGGAAGCAAAGAAAGTATAAGCATATATGCAGCCAGTTAGACTCTTTTTCAGCTTGCAAGGATATTCATCCGGCATTAATAGTCCATTTTTAGAATCTCCGGCATACAGGGTGGTTGCGTGAGATGGTTTGGTCAGAAGATATGGAAAACTGCGAAAAAAAGAGTTCATGTCAAAAATGCGATTTTTTTAAGCATGTATTGGATGCGTTAGTCGAACCTCTTGTAGTAGTGGATTCCAACGGCATAATTATTTTTATCAACAAGGCTTATGAGGAGTTTCTTCAGGTATCAAGAGAAGAAGCTCTGGGCAGGGCCGTTCAAGATGTAATTGAAAACACCAGGCTGCATCTATTTTGCTCAAAAAAAGAAGCAGAAATAGACAGCTTGCAGACAATTCATGATCGTGAAGCGGTGGTGCAGCGCATACCTATAATTGTTGATGAAAAAACTATCGGTGCTATTGGTAAAGTTAATTACCAGAACGTACATGAGATAAGCTCCCTGGCCAAAAAGCTAAAATCTATGGAAAGTAAGCTGGAAGCTTATAAGAAAAGTTCAGCTTCCCAGATGGCTGCAGTTTATACTTTTGAAGACATTATCGGCTGTTCTCCAGCGTTGGAGTCAGTCAAACAATTTGCCGTTAAAGCGGCAGCTTCAGAAATGACCATTTTAATCCTGGGAGAAACGGGGGTAGGTAAAGAGCTATTTGCCCAGGCCATTCATAATGCCAGCCCCAGGCACCGTGGTCCCTTTGTCAGCATTAATTGTGCAGCTATTCCCCAGGATTTGTTGGAATCAGAACTATTTGGCTACGAAGAAGGGGCCTTCACCGGAGCGAGGAAGAAAGGGAAACCCGGTAAATTTGAACTTGCTGATGGGGGAACAATTTTTTTAGATGAAGTGGGCGATATGCCTTTGCGTATGCAGGCAAAGATGCTGCGAGTGCTTCAAAACCGTCACATAGAAAGAATTGGCAGTACTGCTTCGCAGGATATGGATGTGCGAGTGATCGCATCTACTAACCAGAATTTGGAGGATAAAGTCTTAAACTCCGAATATCGGGCAGACCTGTATTACCGTCTAAACGCCATTACTCTTAAGATCCCACCTTTAAGGGAGCGCCGGGAAGACATTTCCCTGCTGGTGGATAAGACACTGGAGCAACTTGGCAGTGACAAAAAATTTTCCCGGGAAAGTATGAGGATTATTGTTAACGGTTACTGGCCCGGGAATGTCAGGGAGCTAATCAACGTGGTGGAACGGTTAGTTTTTTTAACTGATGCCAGTTTCATCGAACCCGGTCATCTAAAAACTGTGGAACCTTCCCTGTTTAAGGAACAAGAAGACAAGAAGGAGCAGGAGGTAGCAGAGCCACAATCCAGCAAGATGTTGTCCAGGTCAGTCAATGATACAGAAAAAGAAGTGCTCTTTGATACCCTGAAGCAAACGGGTTGGAACAAGACCCAGGCAGCAAAGTTACTGGGCATTCATAGAACTACACTCCACACAAAAATGCGCAAGTATGGTATACAACAAAAGCCCCTGTAAAGTTTATATGTTAAAACCTCGCATCCATGTATTTTGCTTTATTGCCCATATGCCAGCTTGTAAAGGTTAATTATTTCTTCTTCTGTCGCCTGGCGCGGATTGTTGCCCGGGCTACCGCTGTTAATAGCATCTGCTGCCATTTTAGGAGCAAGTCTTTCCAGTTCCTTTCTGTTAACCCCCAGTTCTTTTAGCGATGGTATTTTAATATCAGAAATTAGCCTTTTTACTGCTGTAACGGCTTTTTCTGCAGCTTCCAGGTTTGTTAGCCCTTCAATATTTTCACCCATAGCCAAAGCGATCCGGGCAAACCTGGCCGGGTTGCCAATAACACTGAATTCCATAACTTCTCCCAGCAAGGCTGCATTGGAATCGCCATGAGCCACGTGAAAATTAGCACCTATTGGCCTGGACATTCCGTGAACCAGGGCTACGGAAGAATTGGAAAAAGCGATTCCAGCCTGCAAAGATCCCAGCATGGTGTTTTCTCGTGCCTCCAGGTTATTCCCGTTAGCCCAGGCCTGCCGCAAATTGCCGGAGATAAGTTTAATAGCTGAGAGGGCATAAATATCTGTCAGCGGTTGAGCTTTAATAGAAACATAGGCTTCAATAGCATGGGTAAGGGCATCTATACCCGTTGCTGCAGTTAACCCTTTAGGTTTTGATAAAGTTAGCAGTGGGTCCACCACAGCAACATCCGGGGTCAGGTGAGAGCTTAACAGGAGCATTTTTGTGTCTGTAGAAGTATCTGTAATAATAGTTACCCTGGTTGCTTCGCTGCCTGTACCTGCCGTGGTGGGGACAGCCATTAAGGGCGCTCCTTTGTACTTGATTTTCTCTATTCCCATGTAATCTTTGATGGAGCCGGGATTGTTAACCATCACAGCAATAGCCTTGGCGGCATCGATAGGGCTGCCTCCACCTACAGCTACTATACAGTCACACTCGTTTTGTTTGTAAACCCCAAGCCCTTCTTCTACAAATTCAATGGTGGGCTCCATAGAAACCTGGTCGTAGATACTATATCCCAGGCCGCTGTTTTCTAATCCCCTAATCACCTTTTCGACCAGGCCGGTATTTACCATAACTTCGTCTGTGACAATAAGAGCTTTATTACCTTTTAATTTTCTAGTTGCCGCACCAGTGTTCTCTACCGCTCCCGCACCGTAAATTATTTCCGGTGGCAGCAAAAAATTCTTTATAGTCATTGTCTAACCTCCGGGATCATTTAAATAAAAAACCTTTGATCCAGTTTATTCCCTGTGGATAGTTCCTTCCCAGGTGCTGACTTTGGTTTCCTTACTGTCTTCTTCAGTAAACCACCTTGAAGTTACACATTTGGATTCGGTATAAAATGCTACTCCATCTTTACCCATAACATGGAGGTCGCCAAAGAAAGACTCTTTATGCCCTGAAAAGGGGAAGTAAGAAACGGGCACAGGGATACCAACATTTACACCTACCATCCCCGCATGGGTTCGGTAAGTAAACTCCCTGGCATAATGGCCGTTTTGTGTAAAAATACTGGACCCATTAGCATAAGGGCTGGCGTTCATAACAGCCAAACCGTCTTCAAAATCTTTAACCCTCTTGATACAAAGAACGGGACCAAAAATCTCATCATTTCCTATGCTCATATCAGGCTTAACATGATCAAATATCGTGGGCCCCAAATAAAAGCCGTTTTCATAGCCTTCTACCTGGACATCCCTGCCATCAAGAACCAGCTTGGCTCCTTCTTCTACTCCTTTAGCAATCCATTCAGACACATCCTTCTTGTGTTCTGCAGAAACCACCGGCCCCAAGCTTGTTGCAGGATCATAAGCTGGGCCAACTTTTAGGTCTTTGGCAAACTTAACAATATGGGAAACCAGCTCATCAGCTACTTCCTCTTCAACGCAGACCACAGGCAAAGCCATGCAGCGCTGGCCGGCACAACCGAACGAAGAGTTGATAATTCCTGCTGCCACCCTTTCCAGGGCTGCATCTTTGAGAACCAGGGCATGGTTTTTTGCTTCACCAAGGACTTGCACTCTCTTGCCATGGGCTGCTGCAGTTTGATAGATATGCCTGCCGACTTTACTGGATCCAACATAAGAAATTCCTTTAACTACAGGGTGTTTTAAGAGAAGTTCTGCTTCGTTACGGCTGCAGGTAACAAGGTTTACCACTCCTTCAGGCAGGCCGGCTTCAATTAAAAGCTCAAGTAACCGCATGCCTGTTTGAGGAACCTGGCTTGCAGCCTTAAGTACAAAGGTATTGCCTGTAGTAATACAAAAGGGCAACATCCAACCAAAAGGAATCATGCCGGGGAAATTCATCGGCACAATACCGGCAAAGACCCCCAAAGGTTCGCGGTACATTACCGTGTCATGGCCTTTAGAGACATTCATTAACGAATCCCCTTGCAACAAGTAAGGAGTAGCGCAGGCAGCCTCCACAACTTCCATGGCCTTAATAATATCTCCCCGGGATTCCGCCATATTTTTACCATGTTCTTTGGCAACCAGGGTTGCCAGTTCATCCAGGTTTTCCTCGATTTTAACCTTAAATTTGAACATCAGGTCTGCACGTTTTTGTACTGGAGTCTGCGACCATTCCTGGAAAGCGTCTTCTGCAGCTTGCACAGCTTCATTTACTTCATCGCTGGTACAGCGAGGTGTTTCAGCCATAATTTCTCCAGTGCTGCTGTTTGTTACCTCCATGTAAGTACCGGAACTGGTATCTCTCCACTCATTGTTGATACAAAACTTAAGCCTTTTAACTTTAGCCATCAGATATGTCTCCTTTCTAAATCAGCATTCATGAAATGCTGTAATCTCCTTATATCTTACTTTTACGCAACTAATGTGCCAACTTGCAGGCAAATCAAGTATTTATGATCTTTTACCATCCTGACTGCAACTCTTAGCTGGCCCTACTACAGGGGCACTGTTAATTATGTGGCTATGCGCTACACTTTTTTAGTGTTTTCAATACACTGTAGCTAATTCGCTACATAATAACTTTAACAAACCTACTTCAACAAACTCAATAGAAAACCTACCTGCTCTTTTTTGTCATCGCTATATCAGGAGAATTCGTTGTTTTCTAAATATACTTCAAGGTTGGCATGCTAATTGCGATTTCTTAAGGCACATGTAAAAATTCAATTCTGAGGAGGAGTTTTTTTATGCTCTAACTCATGATGTAGAGGCTTATGTATCCCTGGCTACCTTCCCGCTGGCCGATGCCTGTGCGCTGTACTCTATTGAGTTAATATTTAAAAATTTGCGTAAAGCAGTTGCCAACGGTGATAACCTGGAAGCCCGCGAGAACATGGCTAACGCCCAGCTTTTAGCCGGCATGGCTTTCAATAATGGCGGCCTGGGTTTTGTTCACGCCATGGCTCACCAGCTGGGGGGTATGTATGATATGCCCCACGGTGTCGCCAATGCCATTTTGCTTCCCCATGTAGAAAGGTTTAACCTGACATCTAACCTGGAGCGTTTCGCCCGCATGGCTGAAGTAATGGGTGAGAAAATTGAAGGGCTTTCTGTGAGGCAGGCTGCAGAAAAATGTATTGATGCCATTGAGCAGCTTTCCAAAGATGTGGGTATTCCTTCCAGCATCTCCGAAATGGGGATAAAAGATCCTGACTTTGAGTCCATGGCTAAGTCAGCCCTGCTTGATGGCAATGCTGGCACCAATCCAATCAAAGGCACAGAAAAAGACATCGTCAAGATATTTGAAAAGATAGTTTAGCTTTATGGCACGGGCGTTCGACAGTGTGTAGTAATAGAAAAGGCTTATCAGCCATAATACAAGGACTCTCGCAGCCCACCATAAATTTTTTAATGAAGCTAACTATTCAGGATGTATAAAAGACTAGCGCCTCCCTGCTATTTAGTATGGGTGGCGCTAGTCTTATTAATCAATCAAGTAATCACATCTATACTGGTTCAGTCAAGGCTTTATTAACGGCAATGCAAAGCTCTGGCGTGGCTGGATCAATATAACCATATCCACCTGAACCTGAATGAGGGTCATCTGCAACCCTGGCCCAGGCGGCCCCAATCTTTTTACCCGTATGTTCTGCTATACAGCCTGCATCTGACTCTTTCATCCAGCCCTTGATATAATATAGCAGCTCAGGTACCTCAATTATGGACAGGGGCGGTTTTTCAGCCCCAGGAGGGACGTGGATGGACTCATAGAGCATTTCCTTTAAAAATGGGTAATCTTCATCAACTGCTTTTCTTATCACTATGTTATTATCCACTGCGTTGCAACCTCTAATTAACAACTCTATCCTTGCAAGCTGTTCGTATTAATGTTAGTCGTCTATAAGCTAAAGGTGTTCTTCCATGATTTCTTTAATATCAAGCGGATTTATATCCGTTGACAAGACGGACGAGCCCATCTCGCCCATGACCGCCTCCCTGAAAACCGGACGCGGGTTGGGGTCGTCGAAAAAAATACCGGTAGGGATCTTTTCTCCCCATTGTTGAGCCAGGCTGAAAGCCTCTTCCAGATTGGAGGGATCGTGCCCTTCTTCATTGATGTCATAAACCCTTTCTTTGAACCACCGGAAGGTGTTGAGCTTGTTAAAACTCGGGCACTGCTGGAGAATGTCGATAAAGGCAAAGCCGGGTTTCTGGATGGCTTTTTCCAGGATGGTGCCCAGCTGCTCTTTATCTCCGGCAAAAGAGCGGGCTACAAAGCTTGCTTTTAATCCCAGGAGCAGGGCTACCGGGTTCAAACCTTCCAGGGGGTTACCCTGCGGGGTAGTTGGAGTCTTGATCGATTTTTCGCTCGTTGGAGATGCCTGCCCTTTTGTCAGGCCGTAGATCATATTATTGTGAACCATGTAGGTTATGTCAATGTTGCGCCTGGCGGCATGGATCAAGTGATTGCCCCCTTCAG
>PUKV01000030.1 GCA_003550645.1 Syntrophomonadaceae bacterium
AGAAACTGATTCTAATGCCAAAGGCATCTTTTATATCAAGAATACCGAGATGCAGCGACAACAACTAAGACTGCGGCTGCTGGTTGTCATTTTCAGGAAAACCGGTGCCTGTATCCAGCTTGTTTTCAAAGTAGATACTGCGGCTGGGGAAGGCCACGGAAACCCCTTCATCCTCGAGTATTTCCATAATCTTGAAATTAATTTCTTCCCTGACAGCCAGAAACTCCGTCCACACTTTAGTATGGGTAAAAAAATAGATGAAAATATCAAGGCTGCTGCTGCCAAAATGCTCAAAGCGGACCATGATCAGGTCCGGGTGCACCTCAGGGTGGTTTTCAAGCAGGTCCTTGATTCTATCGACGCAGTTCTGCAACTTTTGCCGGGAAGTGGTGTAGGTTACCCCCAGGTGAAAGGAAACTCTCCGCTTTTGCATCCTGGTCCAGTTGGTGACCGCTTCATTGGCCAGGACCGCGTTTGGCACTGTGACCAGGGCATTGGCAAATGTGCGTACCCTGGAGCTGCGTAGGCTCATTTCTTCCACGGTGCCTTCAACGCTGGGGGTCAGGATCCAGTCTCCCACGGCAAAAGGCCTGTCAAGGACAATGACTATACCTCCGAATACATTGGCAAGCGCGTCCTTGGCGGCCAGGGAGATAGCCAGGCCGCCCAGCCCCAGCCCGGCTACCAGGCCGCTTACATCATAGCCCCATTCCTGGGCAATGATAACCACGGCCAGGGAAATAATGATCACGCGAAGGGCCTTGGAAGCAAAAAGGGCCAGGCTGTAATCCAGGTTCACCTTCTCACTCACCTGGTCATAAGCCTCGCCTCCCACCAGGTTATAAAAGCCCCAGGCAATTATAATGATCACAGCCGAACGGAACAGGTTGGAGATAAATACCATCAAACCCGGAGGCAGGGGCAGGTAATGTAAGGCCAGGTAGAAGCCGATCGCTAAGATCAAGCTTTTCACAGGCCCCTCAAAAGCCATCAAAACAGCCCGGTCGAGATCAGTTTGTGTCCTGTGGGTAAACCTCAGGATCATGCTGAAGATAACCCGGGTAAACAGGCCTCTTAAAAACAGAAAAAATAAAAAAATCAGCGCAGCTATCAAGATCTGCCACCAGATATTGTCCTGGTCTACAATGAACCCCCAGGAGGTGGTCAAAGCTTCAACCACCGTATGCACCTCCATTAATTCAACTTTTACGAGCAACCTGTATCACTTGCTTTGTTCCGACAGGCAGACCTGTTTTTCGAAGATTTAAAAGGCCTTTTGATAATTATCTTTTCTACATGGGGTGTCCCTATCCTGCTTTTTATGCTAAATTAGTTGTACCGAGGTATAGTGCCAGCCAAGCTGGCACACAGGAAGCCGGCCAATCACCGGGGGGTTCATAATGAGATTCAAACAAGGTCAGAGTTTTCTATTCCTGCTCATCGCCTGTTTCATGGTTACCAGTGCCCTGATCCTTTTCCAGGATGGCCCCGCCGGCACAGTACCTGCTTCGGGCCCGGATCCCGTTCCTGCCCCCAATTATATCTTGAGCCTCCATATTCCCGCCGAAGATCAGGTCATAACCTACCCCGAGTCCCCCAAACCGGGCGATTTCATGGTTATCGAAGCAAGCCCGATCCCCGCTCAAGCCGAGATCGAATTCGATTTTGATTTTCCGGGAACAGTATCCAAGCATTACCGGGTGGGAAACCTGCTTTATGCCCTGGTCGGAATCAGCTATGAAACAGAGCCGGGCAATTATGACATCACCATAAGCGTGCTTAACCCGGGGCAGGTGAACAAAACCTTTCAAACGACAGTTTACCTGGACGAAAAAGAGTTTCAAACTGCAAGTTTCAGCATGCCCGCCCGGGTAACAGAAGGGTGGACCGCCGAACGGCTGGCGGAAGACCGTGAAAAAGTCAGGGAAGCCCGGGCCACCAGCGAACCCCACCCGCTGTGGACAAGCGGGTTCGTCCTTCCCCTGGAAGGCCGGATCACTTCTGAATACGGGGCCATCCGGATCATCAACAACAACCCTCCCCGGCGCCATGCCGGCATAGATATAGCCGAGGAAACAGGAACCCCGGTCACCGCTACCAACAGCGGTATCGTCAGGCTGGCTGACGACCTGCTTTCCGGCGGAAAAACGGTAATCATCGATCACGGTATCGGCCTTTCAAGTACCTACATGCACCTCGATTCCATTACCGTGATAGAAGAACAAACCGTGGAACCGGGCGAAATAGTCGGCACGCTGGGCATGACCGGCTATGCCACCGGCCCGCACCTGCACTGGGAAGCAAACCTTGGCGACACCCCGATCAATCCCGAACAGCTGCTGGATAATGACCTGCTGTGGATTCCTCCCGCTTACGTGGAGAAAAAACTCTCCGCTGCTTTAAAGTAACACTGCATTTTAAAGTAACCATTTAAAATAACCATTAATGCTCAACCGTGCTGTATTTTGGATAAGTGATATTAGACCAGGGCGGCTGCAATGGTCGACACCGTTAAGGTTGTAGCTGGCCGGTCTAAATGTACACAGGCAGCTGAAACCTGAACCATAATTGGGGAATGACGAGGGCAACCAAAACGAAAGCCTGCAGCTAAATCGCTGCCATTACCCGTGAAGAGCCGACAATAATTCTTAAATCACCTCACCATCCTGGTTAATTTCATGATAAAATATTGAGTTGTATCCAAATAAAGGGGTGAGACCTTGATGTTATCCAAAAAATCGCTGAGCATAAACCCTTCGCCAACCATGGCCATTGATGATAAAGCCAAAGAAATGAAAAGCCAGGGAATCGATGTGATCGGCTTCGGAGGCGGAGAACCCGACTTTGATACCCCTCACCACATCCGAAAGGCCGCTATCAAAGCCATTAACGAAGGGCACACCCGCTACACCCCCGCTGCAGGGACACTGGAGCTTAAAGAAGCAATTTGTCGTAAACTAAAGACAGATAACGGCCTGAATTACAGCCCGGCCCAGGTGGTAGTCAGCAACGGAGCCAAGCATTCTTTGTTCAATGTCCTGGCTGCCCTCCTCAATCCCGGGGATGAAGTGTTGATTCCTATTCCTTACTGGGTCAGCAACCCAGAGCTGGTTAAATTAAACGACGGTATTCCGGTTGCAGTGGAAACAAGCAAAGTAAGCGGCTTCAGGGCTTCCGTAGAAGACCTTGAAAAATGCAGGACCGACCGGACTAAAGCTTTAATGCTTAACAGCCCCTGCAATCCTACCGGACAGGTATACAGTGAAGAGGAATTAAAGGCAATAGCAGGCTACTGCGTCGAGCATAATATTTATGTCATCGCTGATGAAATCTATGAAAAACTGATCTACGGTGATGCCCGCCATTACAGCATCGCCGCTTTTAATGAACGAATCAAGGAGCTAACAATTGTTGTCAACGGCGCCTCAAAAAGCTACGCTATGACCGGCTGGCGGATCGGTTATACTGCCTCTTCACCGGAAATTGCTAAAATAATGGCCTCGGTGCAGAGCCATACCGCCTCCAACCCCAATTCTATCGCTCAAAAAGCCGCCCTTGCTGCCCTTGATGGAAGCCAGGAATGTGTAGAAGAAATGCGCCTGGCTTTTGATCAACGCAGGAGGTATATATATGATCGGATTAAAAAGATTCCCGGGCTTGACGCTCTAGAGCCCCGGGGGGCCTTTTATCTCTTTGTATGCCTGGAAGAAATGGAGGGTAAATCTTTCCGGGGACAAATAATAAGCAGCAGTGACGATTTTGCCCGCCTTTTGCTGGAAAACAAGCAGGTGGCGATCGTCCCTGGAACCGGCTTTGGGCACAGCGGCTATGCCCGGTTGTCCTTTGCCACCAGTATGGATAATATCAGTGAGGGGCTGAACCGGATTGAAGCCTTTATCAA
>PUKV01000249.1 GCA_003550645.1 Syntrophomonadaceae bacterium
TTATCAAGTCATATTACAACCAGGCTGAAAGCCTCCCGCCGGAAATAGTGGTTTCGGATCAACCCGCCGATGCCGAACTGCTCCAGGAGTGGTTAAAGGTTAAAGCAGGCCGCAGGGTTGGGCTACGCGTCCCCAGGCGCGGTTCCTTGAAAAAGCTGGTTGAGCTGGCCCGGCGCAACTGTTCTTTGCGCCTGGAAGAAGACGAGGAACAGCGGATCCGTAAAACAGAACAGCCCCTGGAAGAACTGGGCCGCCTGGTAGGTTTGGAAGAGCCGCCGGAAAGGATCGAAGGGTTTGATATTTCTCATTTAAGCGGAGGCGAACCGGTGGGAGCTATGGTGGTTTTCCGTTTCGGGGAACCTTACAAAGAAGGTTATCGCCGTTTTAATATCCGTATGGCTCAGCCCGGCGATGATTACGGTGCGCTGCAGGAAGCTCTGCAAAGAAGGGCCGGGCAGGATACCTGGCCCAGGCCGGATCTGATTTTGATTGACGGGGGAAGGGGCCAGCTCGGTGCCGCCCGGGAGGCCCTGAACGGGACAAGCCTGGAAGATGTGCCCCTGGCTGCCCTGGCCAAGGATCCCGATCAACTTTTCCTGGAAGGTGCAGCCCTGCCGGTACGTATGGCCACCAATAATCCCCTGCTCCAGATGCTGCAGCGTATCCGGGACGAGGTGCACCGCTTCGCCATCGGCGGGCACCGCGGCAGGCGGGGGAGGAGCGGGCTTCGCTCCAGGCTTGAAACAATCCCCGGTGTGGGCCCTTCCCGGAGGACGGCACTGCTCAAACATTTTGGGAGCGCAGGCAGAGTGCGGGAAGCCACTGTAGAGCAGCTGGCGGAAGTGCCGGGAATTAACCGGACCCTGGCTGAAACTATTCACCGGGCCCTGCGTGCAAAACAAGCGGAGTAAAAAAGGATTGTGTGCCTGTTAAACCTGATATTGCCCGGCCTGTTTAAGAAAACTGGAGCGAGCATAAAGTAGAGGCATGAAAATGCCGCTGTAGCAAAGCCTGGAGCGCTGGAGCGGTTTTGCAGGCTAGAAGGCGGCTGCCGGGCGAGAGCTCAGGATGAGTTTATCGTGAAGGTAACCCGGTCAAAGGGTTGAAGCTACACGGTTGCAGCTTTAGCCTAAAAGATCAGCAGGGGCAGTAACTTTCAAGCTGGCTGAGCAGTTAGAGGATTGGAATAGTATCTCCAGTGAGTTTACCCGGGGCTGCACCCGGGCGGGCGGCTGAAACCCGGAACAAATTAGCCCGGTTGTGTTATACTGTTGATGAGGTGGTCTTAAATGCGTTTCCGCATGATAGCAGCGGACCTTGATTATACCCTGCTTGATGAAAATGCCAAAATATCTGAGCGCAACAAGGAAGCGATCCGCAGGGCGGTTTCGCGTGGAGTTAAGTTTGTCATTGCCACCGGGCGGATGTTTCAAACCAGTGTCCGTTACATGCAGGAACTGGGTTTTGAATGTGACTGGCCGCTGATTAATTACCACGGGGCGATGATCAAGAGGGCGCGAAGCGAAAAAGTGATCCTTCACCGTCCCCTGGACAACCGGATGGCAATTGATTTAATCGGAGAAGCCAGCCGGATGGATCTGCATGTGAGCATGTTTGTCGGTAATAATCTTTATGTGCGGGAAGAAAACGAGCATACCCGTTATTATCGGTCCCTGACCAACATTGAACTGCAGCCGGTGGGCGATCTGTGCAAATTCCTGGAGAATAAAGGGATTAATCCTACCAAGCTTAGTATTATTTCATGGGACGGGCAGATAGAGGAAATTGAGGTTCATTTACAAAAGCGGTACGGGACCAGGCTGTCGATTTTGCAATCCCGCCCCTATTTTTTGGAGATTACGGACAAAAAGGCGACCAAGGGGCAGGCCCTGCAGTGGTTGGCCGAGCGTGAAGCCGTCAAGGCGGAAGAAGTTCTAGCCTTCGGAGACGGTTACAATGATATCGACATGCTTAGCTTCGCCGGCCTTGGTGTAGCGGTAGCCAATGCCAAGCCGGAGGTGCTTGAAGCGGCGGCGCTGGTTACGGGGCCGCACAATGAGGATGGGGTGGCCGAAATTATAGAAAAATATGTGCTGAACCATCAATACGGCCTATAATAACATACATGGACCGGGTTTTGTTTTCGCAGCGGGGCGGGGCCTTGCGAAAAAGAGCCAGGACTTAAAAAACTCTGAATCGTATAATAACCGGGGCACTTTGAGGCCCCACAGTTCAAGCAGGGAAACAGCGGCAGGCTGGCAGCTGCAGGGGCGTTACTAAAAAAGGGGGCCTGGTGTAAATCAGTGTTAATGATGAAGCGATTCGATTAATTATAATCACAGGGTTATCAGGAGCCGGCAAAAGCCATGCCCTGAATTGTTTTGAAGACCTGGGTTATTACTGCGTTGATAATATGCCTCCAACCCTGATACCAAAATTTGCTGACCTGTTTATCCAGTCTGAAAACAAGAAAGTGGCCCTGGTCTGCGATATGCGGGGCGCCGCATTTTTCGAAGATCTGTTTGCATCCTTGCAGGAACTGGAACAAAACGATGTTGATTATGAAATTCTGTTTTTGGTGGCAGACGATGATGTATTGATCAGGCGGTTTAAAGAAACCAGGAGGCGCCACCCCCTCGGCGAAGTCAGCCTGCCTGAAGCAATCCAGAAAGAACGGGAAGGCCTGAGCGAATTAAGGGGGAAAGCGCATAAGGAAATAGATACTTCCTACCTGAAGCCCTGGGAGCTCAAGGCCAAAATTGTGGAGCTATATGAGCCCGGGCAGCGGGATAAAAACATGCAGATCAGGATTGTTTCCTTTGGTTTCAAGTACGGCCTGCCTCCGCATGCGGACCTGGTTTTTGATGTCAGGTTCCTGCCTAACCCCCACTATGTCGAGCACCTGGCTTTCCTGACTGGCGATGACGACCAGGTCAAAGAATACCTCTGGCGCTGGCCAGAAACCAGGGAATATTATACGAAACTGCAGGATATGCTTGAGTTTTCGATTCCATTTTACATTAAGGAAGGCAAAGCCAGCCTTGTAATCACCGTTGGCTGTACCGGTGGCAAGCACCGATCAGTCGTGATCGCCGATGAAATCGGAAAAGCGCTGGGATCCCGGTTCAACCTGACCGTAGAACACAGGGACATCTATAAAAGTTGACAGGAGGCTGGATCAAGTTGTCTTTAACCAGGCAGGTTAAGCACGAACTGGCCAGGTTGGAGGAACCCCTGGCCTGCTGTGGTTCCTGGGAATTAAAATCGCTTCTGCTCAGGAACGGTTATTACTCCATCCGCCAAAACACCCATGCCCTGATCATCTCTGTTGATGACAGCGCTGTTGCCCGGCGCCTGTTCAACCTGCTCAGGCAGGCCGGGGTGGAAACACCTTCCATCATCAGGGAAGAGGAAAAGCGCCTGGATAAAACCCGCTTCCTGGTCCAGGTTACCGGTAAAGAGCAGATTGATGCCCTGCTGGTATACCTGGATATAAAAGAAGCCGGCCGGGACCTGAGCCTGCCCCGCCTGAATACGGTGATTCCCAAAAGAGCATGCTGCCGCCGGGCCTTTCTCCGGGGCGTATTTTTGGCTGGAGGCAGTATCAGCATTACCAGGCGTTCCGGTTACCACCTGGAAATAAACTGCGGCAGCCTGGAGGATGCCCGGATTTACAGGAAGGTACTCGGGCTGTTTAACTTAACAGCGCTGCTCAGAAAACGCGAAGGCTATGCCTACCTCTACTTTAAGAGCGCCGAGGCTATTGCCGACTTTCTAAGGATCATCGGGGCCGGGGGAACCCTGCTTGAGCTTGAAAGCATGCGCGTGGTTAGAAGCATGCGCAACCAGGTTAACCGGGTCGTCAACTGTGAAACGGCCAACCTGGAAAA
>PUKV01000195.1 GCA_003550645.1 Syntrophomonadaceae bacterium
CGAGCAAAGGAGCTATTATCGAAGGGTGATCTTGCTGGGGTAAAACCCAGTCGGCATGGGAATGCATATCAATAAAACCCGGGCAAACTATAAGTCCCCCTGCATCAAGCACATTAGGACATGATTTCTCAAGCGCTTCCAGGTCTGCGCTGTTGTTGATCACTTCCAGTATTTTTCCGTCCTTTATGGCTAAAGATCCGTAAAAAGCTTTTTCACCGCTGCCGTCCACAATTGTGCCGTTTTTAATAAGGTAATCGCAGTTCACTTATTTCCTCTTTTCTTAAGGTGTTTAATCTATCCCGGGATGATTTGTTATCAATTGCCCATGACTGCACCGTCAAGCATACCTGCATTTAAAAGAAGTAAGCCTTCCTGGTAGGTGTTTTTAGCTTTTTCCATTCTCCATTTTATAAATTCGCTATTCATATGCTAATACCGTCTTGTTCTGTAGCTTTATAGAAATAAGTATGCTTGAGGTAATCATTGTCAAAAGTGCTTTTTGAATAAATTATTGGACTGATTACAACGTCATATTTTAAGTTCATTTCAACGGCAACGTCATAAATCAAATCCTTGATATCAACTGTTACTTCTGACACAATAACCAGCAAGTCCAGGTCTGAAAGAGGTGTGCTGTAACCAGCGGCTTTGGATCCAAAAAGTTTTATTTCTATTAAGGATTTACCGAGCTTATTTGTTAAAATTGACTTAAATTCAGTAACAGCATTATGTTCTTTTTCTGACAATATCATTTTACCATACTTCTATGAAACGATGACAAATAATATCTAACCCTTCCGGTATGATGCTTCTGGCGCAGGAGAGCTTCTGAATAACAGCTTCAGGATGCACCGCAGGCGGTAAGATAAACATCCTGAGTATCTGTATGGTAGCAGGTAACCTGTCTTCATACTACACGTCCCCCTGCTACTACCCCTTCGCTACATTTAAAACATAGAAATGCTTAATTGCTCGAGCACTTCCCCTGTTTTTAGATCCTTAATTGCGTAGTCACCAACTCTAAAAGTGCCGTCCTCTTTCCTGTATATATCATAAATCAATTGATACTGTTCTCCCGGTTCAAAGTCATAGCCTGCAAAGCTGAACGCTTCTTTTAACTCCAGGCTGATAAAAACTTTGTCTTTTTCAGCCCGGGCATTGACTATCTTAATATCTGGTTCAAAGAACAGGCTATCTCTCAATAGCGGCCCCGGACTGTGAGGGGTAGAATAATAAAAAATTAAACCACCCACTTCCCATTTACCAGGAAGGAGTAAAGCTACCGGCCTCTCCAGGTACTGTTTTGACCGGGCCTGGATAACATCCAATCCTTCCTCAAGAACCAGTTTCTCACGGTACAAACTGCCGGGAAAGTTTTGTATTTTTGTCCGCCACCTGCTTAAATCTTTAAACCAGTTTAAAAGCTCTTCCGGTTCTTGTTCCAGGAGGTCAACCCGGGGTTCTGCCGGTCGCAGTTCTTCGAGGCTCTTATAGGGAGGGAACTCATAAATTATGTCTTCGTTTTTATCCTTCAGCCTTTCTAAGTCGGCTAAAACCTGCTCTCCTGTAACCACCTTGCCTTGCTTCAGAAGGTATAAAACTTCTTCACCGGAGGCGTTTTTAGCATCGGCTCCTTTGAGAATTGGTTTATCTTCTGCTCCCGGCAGATCCCTTGCCTCATCCAGGTAGCTGCCTGCTTCTTCCCAGTTCTTTTCATTTAAGGCCGCTACAGCTTTCGTGATGAGATTATGCAGCTCATCTTCGTAGAAGTGAGCGGTGACCTTGATGTCTATTTCTACGTTAAGCTTATAGCTCTCTTCGGTACTAACTTTTTCACCATCCACAGCCCAGTAATCAAAGCGGTAACCTTCTTCCGGCTCGGCCCTAAGCGTTACTTCATCTCCTTCTTGATATGTTCCACTGCCGGTAACATCACCTGCGCCTGCAGGATTAGCCTCAGCTGTAACCTCGTATTCAACCGGTGCACAGGAAGACAGCACGGTAATAGCAAAAATAAGCGGTAGAGTGAAAAGAAGCGGCATGATCGATTTTCTAAAAGCCATTTTTTAAATCTCCTTATCAACAAGCTCAATTGGTTAGCAAAGGCCGTCTCATGGTTTGCCTTTATTGTTCAGCTTAATTTCAGCAACAGTTTAACATTTGTGAGCTGCCCCCGGCAATTCGAGATACTTTACCTTCAGCAGGCAGAAGTTAAGGTTAATGGATCCGTTCTGGGCTAAAAATCATATTTTAAACACCAGTTTATGCCCAGGGTGACACATATGTGTCCCTCAGCCCCTTTATAATAAAAGTTACCAGTCGTTCCACACCACTTAACAGCGCCCATAGCAGCACTTTAGATCAAGTCATACTGCAGTTGATCGCAAATATATTATCCCAAAAAAGGGGGAAACAAGCATGAGTAACAACAAGGTTAAGGTTCACCTGGCCACCAGCCAGAACTGCCTTCCGGAAAACGAGCTTTCTGCAATTTACCTGATGCTGCAGCTAAAGCAGCCCAAGATCGCCCTGGAGGTGAACAGGCTGCCCCTTAATGTCAGCTTTGTTTTGGACCGCTCCGGTTCCATGTCAGGCAGTAAGCTTGACTACACCATGGAAGCGGTCGCCTTCGCCCTGGGCAACCTTGACCCGGATGATACCGTTTCCGTGGTCGCTTTTGACGACCTGGTGGAAGTGCCCGTCCCGGCTACCAGGGCCGAAAACACCGACTACCTCAAGCAGCTCCTGCGGGAACTCTATGCCCGGGGTACCACCAACTTGAGCGGGGGGTTGCTGGAAGGGGCGGAGCAGGTGAAAAAGAACTACCGCAAAGACTCTATCAACCGGGTGGTGCTTTTGACTGACGGCCTGGCCAACAGAGGGGTGAGCGATCCGGCCCGGCTGGTCGAGCTGGTGAAGAATATTTATGCGGGCGGGATCGGTGTTTCTACTCTCGGTGTCGGCGACGATTTCCATGAAGACCTGCTGGTCGATATGGCTGAAGCGGGTAACGGCAACTTCTACTTCATTGCCTCTCCTGAAGCGATCCCGGATATCTTTAAAGAAGAGCTGCAGGGCTTACTCAGCGTAACCGGCCAGAACCCGGTCGTAGAAATCCACCCCAAAGAGAACGTCCGGGTCCACGCTGTCTTTGGCTATGAACCGGTTTTTAATGACGGGGCTACCATTAAGCTTCCTGATATCTACAACGGGGACACCAAGACGGTGCTTGCTGAACTGCACGTCCAAACTGGCGCTTCCGGTATGATGCCCCTGGCGCAGGTGAATTTCAGCTACTACGACGTTATCTCGGAACTGTCCACGGTCAGCTACAATATGGACTTAAGCCTGGAAGTTAGCTCTGATGCTGAGAAAATTAGGAAAGGGATCGACCTCAAGGTGCACAAAGAGGTAGAAATCTTTAAGGCGGCCCGGGCCAGGGAAGATGCTTTTAAAGAAGCCGACCGGGGAGATTTTGAAGCTTCCCGCCGCAGGATGAAGAAACAGGCTAAAAAGCTGCGGCTGCTTTTTGAAGAATGCGGAGATGATGAAATAAAGGCCCACCTGGACGACCTCGAAAGAGATATGGAATCCATGGATACCACCACCTATTCAGCAAGCGTCAGGAAGGAGATGAAAGACAAAAGTTTCAGGACGCGCCGCAGGCGGTAAAAGATCTTTCTGAAGCAGCCGCCCCAGAGCGCAGTCTATGGCGTCAAACTCATACTGAAGTTAAGTTTAAACCTACCATATCTATAGCCGAATGGAGAAAGAAGGCCGACGATCTGGCCAGAGAATACAGAGAATTAGATAATCAGATCCAGGCTGTTAACTGAAACATTGA
>PUKV01000125.1 GCA_003550645.1 Syntrophomonadaceae bacterium
AAAGGAGTCCATATGGCTTCCAGTTGCTATATTACTTTTCCCACCATCTTTTATGCCATCAGGGCTGAAAGTATACTTAAGAACCAAACCTTTTCCTTTAAAATGGTCCCGGTTCCCCGCAGTATCAGTTCGAGCTGCGGAACAGCCCTGCGCTGCGAGTGCAGTGATATTTATCAAATTAAAAAGTACTTACTGGAGAACAACCTGGAACTGGAAGGCTTTTACAGGTTAGAAGAGGAAGGGCTGAAAACACCTGCAGTAAAAGTGTTAAACTCAGACCATCCGGAGGTCGATGAATAATGAGCAACAAGCTTAACCTTTACTTTGACAATGCCGCTACATCATGGCCAAAACCAGAAGCAGTCTACCGGGCCCCGGAAATCCAAATGCGAGAAGCCAGCGGTAACCCGGGGCGCTCGGGGCATACCCGCACCCTGGAATCGGACCGCCTGGTTTACCGGGCCAGGGAAGCTGTGGCAAACCTGTTTAATGTAGAAGATCCTTCCCGGGTAATATTTGCTTACAACGCTACCGATGCCCTGAATATTGCCTTGAAGGGCTTCCTGGAAAAAGGAGATCATGTTTTGTTCACGGCAATGGAGCACAATTCAGTCCTGCGCCCGCTGGGCCGGCTGCGGCAAGAGGGAACTATTGATTCCGATATGATCCCCTGCTCAGAAGAAGGTTACCCCGATCTCGATTTTTTAGAGGAAGCTTACCGCTCCAACACCAGGCTCCTGGTAGTCAACCACGCTTCGAATGTAACCGGCACCATAGCCCCGCTGGAAAAGCTTATTGCTTCAGCACACAAAAGAGGAGTAAAGGTTTTGGTAGATGCGGCTCAAACTGCAGGGGTAATTCCCATAGATGTTCAAAAAACAGGCCTGGATATGCTGGCATTTACCGGCCACAAGGGATTACTTGGACCAACCGGCACCGGCGGGTTGTATGTAAGGCGGGATATTGACCTTAAGCCCCTCCGGGAAGGAGGGACAGGCAGTCAATCCGAATCCGATCTTCACCCTACCTCCATGCCGGAAAGGCTGGAAGCGGGAACCATGAACAGCGCCGGGTTGGCCGGTTTGCTCGAAGGGATAAACTATATCCTGGATCACGGTATTGAAAACATCAGGCAGGCTGAAGATAACTTGAGAAATCACCTCTGGAACAGCCTGCTAAACTTAAATGGCATTACCCTTTACGGCCCGAAAGCTGCTCACAGCGAAACAGTGGCCGTGGTTTCTTTGACTGTCGACGGAACCGACTGCGGCGAGATCGGTTATATCCTGGAAAGCAATTACGGTATCCTGTGCCGGACCGGTTTGCATTGCGCTCCCCTGGCCCATCAGGCTATCGGCACTTTTCCCGAAGGAACCGTCCGCCTGAGCCCGGGTTATTTTTCCGGCATGAAAGAGATCGATTATGTAGTTAGCGCATTGCAAGAAATTGTCAAATTATCTACAGTATAAACTATAGTGTGCAAGGAGGTACAGTAAATGAAAGAAATCGACTGCCGGGGGTTGGACTGCCCCGAACCGGTTCTCAGGACCAAAAGCGCCCTGGAAAATAGTACTGAAGACTTACTATCAATACTAGTAGACAACCAGGTAGCCAGGGACAATGTAATGCGCTTTTTGCAAACTAAAAACCTGCAGCCCAAGTATCATGAAAGCCAGGGTAATTACCAAATCTCAGTCAACCCCGTTGCAGGGGAAGCAGGGGATTCAGAGAAAGATAAATCCTTAAAAAAAGAAACAGCGCCAGTATCACAACAGGAACTCTCAAACCGGCCGGTTTTATTTATTTCCACCGATCAGCTCGGGACGGGCAGCATTGAACTGGGCCGGCTGTTAATGAGAAATTTTATTTACACCTTAACCAAACGGGATGATAGGCCTGAGGCTGTTGTGTTTATGAATGCCGGGGTTAAGCTTTGTGTTGAAAGTTCACCCGCCCTGGACGAGCTAAAGGAACTGGAAGAAGGCGGTGTGACGATCCTGGTATGCGGGACCTGCCTTGACTATTACGAACTACAAGAACAGCACCGGGCTGGGCAGGTCAGTAATATGTATGATATTGCCGATCTGTTGATGTCATCCGGGCGGGTAATTACAATCTAGCTATTCCAGCTGGTTGAGCTGTTCAAGCAGGCTAAAGAGATCTACTTCCCCGGAAAGGAATAAATAAATGCTGACCGTTAAGTTTAGAATTGAAAGACTGAACCCCAGGCTGTTTAGAAAAATACCGGCCCTGGCCATGTCATCTTTTAAATTATCGTAACTTATGATCCCCAGGACTAACCCGGCCACGGCCATAATTAAGCCTATACCCGGGACAACCCACAGGGCGAGCATGAGAATGCCGATTATAACTGAATTTCTGGCCATTTGAAACCGGACCTTTCTATTTTTTACCGCTGGACAAAATCATACCATAGCCGGTCTATAGCTTCAACTTTAGATAAGGGCGACCTCATTTTAGTAAACCATCAAATTGCATCATTGTAGAGTAAGTGATATATTGATTGGGGCGCTTGTTGAGACTGAGCTACTGGTTTTTTTTATGTACAATGATGTTAAATGATCCTTTTATAAGCATATCAGCTGCCGTCATAATAAGGCAAAAAAAACAGCGGAGGTCATAAACCATGGTAACAGCAATCCTCGAAGGACATGAAATCAGTAGAAACAAGGCCATCTTCCTGGTTTTGATCGCAGCTATATTGTGGAGTACCAGCGGTCTGTTTATAAAAATTATCGATCTCAATCCCTTTACCATTGCCGGTTCAAGGGGTATTATAGCAGCCCTGATGATGATGGCCCTGATGAATAAAAGGCTTAACTTCAACTGGTCCTTACCACAGGTAGCAGGTGGTTTGTGTTACGCCGGGGCCATGATTACATTTGTTGTCGCTACGGTGATGACTACAGCTGCAAACGCCATTCTACTGCAGTATACAATGCCGGTTTTCACCGCCCTATTTGGGATGTGGTTATTAAAAGAAAAAGTGACCCGTTTTGATTGGGGTGTTATTTTTATTGTTGTTGGTGGAATGGCCCTGTTTTTCCTGGATGAGCTAACCCTTGACGGGCTGTGGGGCAACATCATTGCTATAATAAGTGCTATTTTTTTTGCCTTGTTAATTATTTTTTTAAGAATGCAAAAGAGCGGTTCACCTGTAGAAACTACTATCCTGGGTAATTTAATTACTTTTTGCATCTGCCTGCCCTTCATCATCAAGGAACCACCAACCGGGACAAGCCTCCTGCCCCTCTCGTACCTGGGGATAATTCAGCTGGGTTTACCTTTTGTCCTTTATTCAGCAGCGATCAAATATGTAACAGCCATTGATGCAGTGCTGATTCAAACCATTGAACCACTGCTTAACCCGGTCTGGGTCTTTCTGATTATAGGGGAAGAACCCGGGTCCTGGGCTATAGTAGGCGGGGCTGTAGTTTTAATAACGGTAACCATCCGCAACATTTATACCAGCAGGAAAGCCACCAAACAAGTCCCCACTTAGGACCTGGCTCTGAAGTCCTGTGCATATTCGACACCATTTTAATTCACGATCCCGGAAAAGTTGATCTAGACCACTCCAGTTTACTGCAGTTATCTTTTCAATCAGCCGGTGGTCCCAATGTCAGACCCACAGTGAATTTTTACCGTTCAGTTAACGCCCATGCCGGGCTCAACCATAAAAAAACCCGGTTCAGTTACGAACCGGGTTTCTCTTACATTCCTTGCTTCTAACAGTTTAACCGGCAAAGGTATCAATCAGGCCGAAGATCAAGACAACGATAATGGCCAGGGGCACAAT
>PUKV01000080.1 GCA_003550645.1 Syntrophomonadaceae bacterium
CCCGGAAAAAGCTCTTCTCTCCCCTTTGAGACAACTGTAAGCCTTTTATATCGCCCTGGTTAAAGCCATAGTAAAATGCTTTTCCCGGGAAGCGTTTTCCCAAACTTAGGAGGCGGGGATCATCGCCGTTTAAAGCGGCTACCCCGCCTGAGCCGAGGTAATCAAGTAACTCTCCTTTCGCTTCTGCTATGGCTTCGATCGAGCCAAGCAGTTCAATGTGGGCTTCTCCTATGTTGGTTAAAACGCCAATGGAAGGATCCGCTATTTCACACAAGGTTTTAATCTCGCCACCGGCGCTCATGCCCATTTCCAGGACCGCCACCTGGTGGTCTTTTTCCAGCTGCAGTATGGTTAAAGGCAAGCCAATTTCATTGTTCAGGTTGCCTGTAGTTTTCAGTATTTTGTAGTTTGCCGAAAGGACACCGGCTGTAAAATCTTTGGTTGTAGTTTTTCCGCTGCTGCCGGTAATCCCAACCACGGTCAGTTCAAACCGCCTGCGGTAAACCGCGGCCAGCTGCTGCAGGGCAGTCAGGGTATCTTCGACACCGACCAGGAGGAAATCTTGCGGCAAAGCCGGATCGGGCTTTTTGTCCAACTTATGAAAAGCACCCGCCGCCCCCCGTTCAGAGGCTTGTTTAATAAAAAGGTGGCCATCTGTCTGTTCGCCTTCAAAGGGGACAAACAGATCACCTTTCTTGAGCTCCCTGGAGTCAATAGCCACCCCGGAGACAGGCCGGCCGGGGCTGCCCTGGAGCAGCCTGCCACTGCAGGCTTCAATTATTTCGGATGCTTTGAACTTCATTACCCCGGACCCCTTCCGGTTTACTTATTCTTCCTCTCCCTCTTCCTCTTCAGGATCAACCTGCTCTAACGGCTGCTTTGAAGGAGAAACCTGCAAGTAATTTAAGGTATCTTCCATAATCCTTTTAAACAGGGGAGCGCTGGTATGCACTCCTAACCGCGGACCCCTGGTAACGCCGTCAACAGCAACATACAGGACAACCTGCGGATCTTCCACCGGGGCAAACCCGGCCAGGGAATAAATAAATTCATCAGACCTGTAATTGCCTTCGTCATCAATTTTTTCGGCCGTCCCTGTTTTGCCTGCTATCCGGTAATTTTCCAGAGCGGCAGCCGTACCGGTGCCGTCCAAGATCACACTTTCCATCATATCAATTAACTGCTCTGAAGTTTCTTCGGATACTACCTGCCTGATCACTTCCGGCTCCCTTTCATAATATGTTTCACCATCCTGATCGATAATTTCTTCTACCAGGTAGGGCTTAAGCAGGTAACCTCCGTTGACCATGGCTGTTATCGCCATTGTTTGCTGGATCGGTGTAACAGAAATCCCCTGCCCGAATGATGTTGTCGCCAGCTCCTGCGGCCCGACGTTTTCCAGGTCAAAAATGAGACCGCTGCTTTCACCGGGATAATCAATACCGGTAGCCCGGCCAAAACCAAACCCTTCCATATAATGAAACAATTTTTCCTTGCCCAGGGTTTCACCCAGTTCAATAAAAGCCGGGTTGCAGGAAGCGCCCACTGCTTCGTAAAAGCTGATTTCACCGTGCCCGCCTCGACTTGCGGTCCAGCAGTTGATCCGCTGCCCACCAACAGTTACATGACCTGTGCAGTTGACAGTTTCTTCAGGCTTAAACAGACCTTCTTCCACCAGAGCCGCCAGGGTGATCATCTTAAAAGTCGAACCCGGCTCAAAAGACGAACTGAATACAGGCAAAGACCAGCTCTGGTGATCAAAAGCGGCATAGGTTTCCGGGTTGTAATCCGGTTTCGATGCCGCAGCCAGGATCGCCCCTGTATCAGGGTCTACAGCCACCGCCATGGCCTGCCTGGGAGCGGCCTTTTCCATGATCACCTCTAATTCTTTTTCAACTATGTGCTGAATACTTTCGTCTAAGGCCAGGCGCAGGTCATAATTATCGGGCAGAGGCGCAAAGCGGTTAAAGTGATGAGGAAGCTGCCTCCCTCTTTCATCGGCAGGATAGAGCAGGTTACTTTCCGCACCCTTCAGATAATCTTCATAGTAGTGCTCAAGCCCGGCCAGGCCCTGGTCCATTCCCACAAAACCCAGTAGTTGAGAAGCCAGCTGTTCACCCGGGTAGTTTCTTTTTTCCTCGGGAAAGAATATAATGCCTGGAATGTTCATTTCCCTGACCATAGTGGACAGTTCGGGAGAAACCCGGCGTTTAATGTAAATTGAACTTCGCTCCATGGTCACAAGCTCCCTTATTCTGGCCTCATCCATTTCCAGGATCGGGGCCAGCGCTTTTGCTACCGCATCCGGGTCATCTACCTGAGCGGGTATAGCGGCAATTGTATCTACAGGAGTGCTTCCGGCCAGCAGGTTCCCCTCCCGGTCATAGATGGATCCGCGGGCTGTCTGGACGGGCACGATATGGTTCCACTGTTCCCAGGCCTGTTCATATAACTCGTCGGCACGAACAATCTGGATCCAGGCCAAACG
This sequence comes from Syntrophomonadaceae bacterium, assembly GCA_003550645.1. Taxonomy (GTDB): domain Bacteria; phylum Bacillota; class Dethiobacteria; order DTU022; family DTU022; genus B1SED10-74M. The sequence goes on from PUKV01000080.1 coordinate 2,489, forward strand.
GCTAATCAACAGCAAGGTGATCAGTACGGTTAAAACAAATATTATAATCAACCTTAGCCTTACCGTGTTCCGCTTTACTGTGAAATTAGCCACTCAGCTCACTCTCCAGGCTGGTATCTTTCCTGCTGTGATGCGCTGATAACCTTTAGCTGGTTGGCATCCGGTTCGACCATGCCCAGCTCTTCCCTGGCAATCTGATCAATCCGGCTGATTGAACCGAGACTGGCTGCTTCTAGCTCGTAAGTACGGACAGATTCCCTGGTTTCTGCCAGTTCGGATCGGGCACTGCTCAGGCGGTAATTTACAATCACCAGCGATGAATACTGCGCCACTACCACAAGGCTGAGTATAAAACAGGTCAAGGCAATGGCTAGTAGTTTGACTTTTTTTAGCCTGCGGGCTTGCTGTGCTCCCGGCACGTGTTCCCGCGTCGGTTGAACGGGAGTTACCGGCCGGGACACCTGTGTCATTTTTCTGGCCTGCTGCACTTTATTCACCTTCTTTCCATCCCTGGCTTTCCAGGCGTTCTGCCGCCCTGAGGCGGGCACTGCGGGCTCTCGGGTTGGCGGTCACTTCTTCTTCAGAAGGCCTGACTGCCTTCGAAGTGAGCACTTTAAGTACAGCCTGCTTACTGCAAACACAAGGCATATTGGGAGGGCAGTTGCAATGCCCGGATTGATCCCGGAAAAATTTTTTTGCCAGCCGATCTTCCAGCGAATGGTAGGCGATCACACAGAGCCGCCCACCGGGGGCCAGGCACCGAACCGCCTGTGGAAGGAACCGTTCCAGGTTGTCGAGCTCCCGGTTCACGGCAAGCCGCAAAGCTTGAAACACCCTGCGAGCCGGATGGCCTCCACTGCGCCGGTAGCGGGCCGGGATTGCTTCTTTGACCAGCTCAGCCAGGCAGGCGCTATCGGTTATAGGGCCGACCTGCTCCCTTTCCTGCACAATCCTGGCTGCAATACGCCTGGACCAGCGCTCCTCACCATATTTATAAAAAATCTCGGCCAGCTCTTCGGCGGTGCATGAATTGACCAGGTCTTTTGCCGTAACCGGCAGGCGGCGATCCATACGCATATCCAGATCCCCCCTCTGGTGAAAAGAAAAGCCTCGCTCTGAATCCATCAACTGAAGAGTCGATGCCCCGAGGTCAATTAAGATGCCATCAACCCTGGATATTCCTTCATTTTCTAGCACCGCTTCCAGGCCGGCATAATCAGCTTGCACCAGTTTCACCTGCCCGGAATAACCGGCCAGTCTATCCTGGGCCCGGGCCAGGGCGGCTTCATCCCAGTCCAGGCCGATCAACTTCCCCCCGGGCTCAAGGCTGCG
>PUKV01000049.1 GCA_003550645.1 Syntrophomonadaceae bacterium
CTGAAATCCCCCTCCCCCGCAATCCTCTTAAGGCAACCAATTCATACTTGATAATCGGTGAAGAGCGCAATCTAATCATCGATACCGGCATGAACCGTGATGAATGCCGGGAGGCTATGATGAAGTCCCTAAATGAGCTTAACGTTGATTTAGCCAGGACAGATTTTTTTGTTACCCACCTGCATACTGATCACATTGGCCTGGTTGATGTGCTCTTGCATGAACACGCAACCGCTTATTTTAATGAACCTGACGCCGAGATTATCGGTCGTGAAAACCTGTGGGAAATGGTCTGTTTTCTTTCCGCTCAGCATGGCTTTCCGGTAGATGAAGTGGATAGTGCCATCGATGCTCATCCCGGGCAGCGTTACAGCCCGGAAAATGAGGTCGATTACACCATGGTCAGCGACGGGGATGTGCTTCGCTACGGGCAATTTGAACTGCACTGTGTGATGACTCCCGGGCATACCCGGGGCCATACCTGCCTTTATGACCCCCACCTGAAGTGGTTTTTTTCCGGCGATCACATTTTGGGAGACATTACTCCGAACATTTCCACCTGGTTGATTGAAGCCAATCCCCTGGGTGAATATTTCCGGAGCCTGGACCGGGTTGCCGGGATGGATATCAACCTTGTTCTGCCAGGTCACCGCAGCCTGATCAAGGACCACAGGAATAGAATAAAGGAACTGAAAGAACATCACCGCCACCGCCTGGAAGAGGTCCTGGCCATAGTGAAGGAGCATGGCCCCTGCAGTGCCTTTAAAACAGCTTCGCACATGAGCTGGGATCTTGTTGCCGAAGGCTGGGAGGATTACCCCCTGATGCAAAAGTGGTTTGCCACGGGTGAAGCCCTGGCCCACCTGCGATACCTTGAAGTGGAGGAGTACCTGCAAAGAGAAATAATTGGCGAGGTTATGTACTTTTCAGTCAGGACGGGAGGCGAGAACAATCAGTAAATATGTTTTGTCTATTGACCAGGGAACTACTGGTACAACTGCAATTTTGTGGGATGAAAATGGGGCTTCCGTGGGTCAGGCTAACTTAGAGCACAAGCAGTATTATCCCCGGGCGGGCTGGGTCGAGCATGATGCAGAAGAGATCTGGCATCATGTGCTCGAGGCTACAGGCCGGGTTTTGAAGGAAGCAAGTGCCGGGCCAGGTGATATTTCTGCCATCGGCATAGCAAACCAGAGAGAAACTATTGTTTTCTGGGACCGGCAGAGCGGTAAGCCGGTGGAAAAGGCCATAGTATGGCAGTGCCGGCGGACTTCTGACATGTGCCGGCGTCTTAAAGAAGACGGCTGGGAGGAAACGGTGCGCCAAAAAACCGGCCTGCTGCTGGATCCCTATTTTTCAGGGACCAAGCTGCACTGGGCCCTTGAGAACTGGCCGAAAGTAGCTGAAGCTGCTGAGGCAGGCAACCTGGCCTGCGGGACGATCGACAGCTATCTTCTTTACCGCCTGACCGGCGGGAAAATATTTGCCACTGACTATACCAATGCCTCCAGGACCTTACTGTTTAACATTCACAGCCTAAAATGGGACCGGGAGCTGTTGGAACTGTTCCAGGTACCTGAAGGTATCCTGCCGGAAGTGCTGCCCAGCAGTTACATGTACGGAAATACCGATCCGGGAGCCTTCTTGAACTGCAGCATACCGGTAGGCGGAATGGCGGGTGATCAGCAGGCGGCACTGTTCGGCCAGGCCTGCTACAGGCCCGGTATGTGCAAGAATACCTACGGAACCGGTTCTTTTATGCTTATGAACATCGGTGAAAAACCTGTGCTGTCTGAACAAGGCCTTCTGACTACCATTGCCTGGGGGATCAATAACCGTGTTGAATACGCCCTTGAAGGCAGTATATTTATCACCGGTGCTGCGGTCCAGTGGCTGCGGGACGGTCTGCAGTTAATAAAAAGTTCCTCGGAATTGGAAGGATTGGCTTCAAAAGTTGAAGATAACGGTGGAATCTATTTTGTGCCCGCCTTCGTGGGCCTGGGGGCACCGTACTGGGATCCGTATGCGCGCGGGCTGTTGATTGGCATTACCGGCGGAACAACCGGGGGACACCTGGCCAGAGCTGTGATGGAAGCTATGGCCTACCAGACCAGGGATGTCCTTGAAATCATGTACCAGGAAGCGGGCCTGCCCCTGCAGGAATTACGGGTGGACGGTGGCGCCAGTGTTATGGACCTACTACTTCAGTTCCAGGCTGATTTGACCAACACCACAGTCCGCAGAGCGGCTACTTTTGATACTACCGCTTTGGGGGCAGCCTACCTGGCCGGGCTGGCTTCGGGCTTTTGGACAAGCCAGGATCAAGTCGCAGAAAACTGGCGGCAGAGCGCTGTTTTTGAGCCAAGCATGGACAAAGAAGCCAGAGAGGCGCTCTACAAAAAATGGCAAAAGGCGGTCCGGTGCTCACTGGGCTGGGCAGAGGAAGAATTCAGTGATTAGGTTGCGTAAATTAATATTTGATATTGCCAAGTATTTTAGGAAAGTGGCGCAGCTGTTTAACTGGATCATAGCGCCTGATGACGGAAGGGGAAAACATATGGGTGTTTTTTTAAAAAGTAAGATCTGGAAAATAACCTGCCTGGTCCTGCTGCCGGGTTTCTTCTTAATTCTTCTTGCAGGATGCGAGCCGGAACCCGGGCAGAATAGTAATGCAGAGAAAAGCGAGGAAGGGATGATCCTGGAAGAGGTTAGTTTAAAAGGCCATGCCGTGATGATGGAATTGGCCCTTACCCCCGAGGAGCGGGCCAGGGGTTTGATGGGGCGGGAATCAATGGCTGATGATGAAGGGATGCTTTTTGTTTATCCCGATTCTAAACCCTACCCGGCCGAGGTTAGCTTTTGGATGAAAGATTGCCTGATCCCTATTGATGTTATTTTCCTCAGCCGGAAGGGGGAAATTGTATCTATTCATGAAATGGAACCTCCGGAGCCCGGTACACCCGATGAGGATTTGAAGGCTTACCCGAGTGGAGAGCCGGTGCAATTTGCGATTGAAGTACGTGGTGGGTTGGCTCAAGAACTGGGCTTGAAGGCAGGCGATATTATTGAGCTGCGGTTCGAGTACCTGATGGATATGGCAAGCTGAACAAATTAGTTTGTCAAGGTAGCTGTCTGCTTTTTACTGGTACGGGTTGCCTCCTTGAGGGGATTTCCATTGTCCAGCGGTACCGGGCAGTAGATATTCGGCAAGGTAGCTGTCCAGGAAAGGATCGTGTTCATTGTAGCTGCTGCTGTCAGGTTCTATAAAGTAACCGTTTTCGATTGGCTCAAAATTGGCAACCAGCTCCAGGTCACTTTCAACCCGGAAAGTGTAAATTATGTCAGTACTTACTTCTTCACCGTTTTTTGTCCAGTTTATAAACCGAAAATCCAGATCTGGCAGGGCGGTGATAGTTACTGCTTTGCCTTCAGTGTAGTCCCCGCTGCCATATACCTTACCGCCCATCCGGGGTCTTGAAGAAAGCGCAACTTTGAAAGGTTCGGGCCTTTCGCTGCGCCTGTTCTTCAAAGTCTCGAAAGTGGCAGTCAGGGTCCGGTCCCTGTTTGCTTCGAAAGCGTACTTTTTGGCCTGGCTGACCATGACATATTCAACAATTTCGAAGTCATGGTCATCTTCATTTTCATAACTGGGGTAGGCTTCAAACCAGCCTGCAAACCGGTAACCCTCTTTTGGCTCAGCATCGAGCCCGACCAGTTTACCGGCTTCATATTTACCGGCTCCTGTTACTGTTCCGCGGCCTTCGGGTTCTATTGAAAGCTCAATGCTATAGGATTCAGCC
>PUKV01000153.1 GCA_003550645.1 Syntrophomonadaceae bacterium
CCATATAAAGCATATAAGAGAATTATTGAAAAGCTGGATAAACACTACAAAGAATACCACAAAGAAAGAAGAAAAAATGCAAAGTTTTTGCAGCAGGTTAAAGATGAATGGGATGCTATTTCTGGTAATGAAGAATATAAGACAGGGAAAGATCGAAATAAAGCATATGAGAGAATTATTGAAAAAATAAATAAATACTACAAAGGGAGCTGATCTTATGTCAGGCTCAATTGAGCGAAGGGGAAAGGACACTTTCAGGTTAACGGTTTCCGGCGGTTTTGATAGTGAGGGAAACAGAATCAGGCATCGAAAGAATATCAAAGTTACCGCAAAGAGTGAAAAGGCACAACTAAAAGAAGCCCAAAAGGCGCTTGCTGAGCTTGAACTCGAGATCGAAAAAGGCGAATATTTTAGCAGCGATAAAATGACACTCAAAGATTTTACTGATAAATGGTTATCTGAATACGCTGAAAAAGAGCTTGCCCCCAAAACACTACACCGCTATAAAGAAATGATTGATTCGAGAATTATTCCAGCCCTGGGCCATTACCCGGTAAACGAGATCAGGCCGATGCACCTTGTTAAACTTTATAATCAACTGGCAGCTGCCGGGTCCAGGAAGGATAAAATCAAGGTGGATGGAAAGCTGCAGGTTAAACCCGGTGGTTTATCGCCGCAGACAATAAGGCATCATCACCGCTTATTGAGTACCATTTTTAATACTGCGGTCCAGTGGCAGGTAATGAGAGACAATCCCGCGGCCAGGGTAAGGCCGCCGAAAGTCCCTAAAGCAGACATAAAGGCTTATGATGAAGATCAAACGGCAGCACTTTTAGCCGCCCTGGGGAATGAAGAGCTTGACTTCAAGGTCGCTGTTATGATCGCTCTTGCTACCGGCTGCCGCCGGGGAGAGCTGCTTGCACTTGAATGGGAGGACATTGATTTTGAGAATAACTTTATCAGGATTGATCAGGCTGCGCAGTATATCCCCGGCCAGGGGCACATAATAAAAGATCCGAAAAACGAATCAAGCAAAAGGACCGTACCGGTTCCGGCCTCGATCATTCAGCTCATAAAGAAGCACAAAACAGAACAAGCAGAAAAGCGGTTGCAGCTCGGCAGTAAATGGCAGGATTCAGATCGCCTCTTTACCACCTGGGACGGCGGGCCTATGTTCCCGGACACCCTAAGCAAATTATTCCGGGAGTTTATAGAAAAGCACAACTTGCCGAAGCTAACCTTTCACGGCCTCCGGCACACTGCAGCAACTTTATTGATTGGCAAAGGAGTCCAGGACTTAACGGTCAGCGCCTTGCTGGGCCACTCCGATCCGGGGACCACGAAAAGGATTTATGCAAAGTCATTGAAGAGTGCAGAAAGAGCTGCCTCTGATATGATGGAGAGCATCATAAACGGGGATTAAATTTTTTTACCTTCCACTGTCCCCAAATTGTCCCCAAATTATTAATTAAGACCATTTGTCAAGAAATTACAAAAGCCGCGGAAGCCCGCGGCTCTTGCTTTTCTCTGGCAGGGGAGACAGGACTTGAACCCGCAGCCTGCGGTTTTGGAGACCGCTGCTCTGCCAGTTGAGCTACTCCCCTTCACAGCTCATATTTTAGCCTATTTATATGTTAATGTCAACGCCGGCTTGCCAAAACAACCTGGTCTTTTTCTCGTAGCAACTCGTATGTTATTAGCCCAGTTCGTGGGCTGTCCGGGCAATTATTTCATCCTGAAGTTTTTCGTTCAGGTTGTTGAAATAGTCGCTGTAACCGGCTACCCTGACGATCAGGCCACGGTACTGCTCCGGGTTCTTTTGGGCTTCCCGCAGGGTATCAGCATCGATAACGTTGAACTGGATGTGATGTCCATCGAGTATGAAGTAAGACCGGATTAACTGAGCCAGGCTATCCAGGCCCTTGTTCCCGGAGAGAACCCTGGGCGTAAACTTCATGTTCAGCAGGGTGCCTCCGGTCAGGAGGTGGTCCATTTTCGAGGCTGATTTTATTACTGCTGTAGGCCCGTTTAAATCCACGCCCTGGGAAGGAGATATGCCCTCTGAAAGCGGCAGGCCTGACAGGCGCCCATCGGGCGTGGCTCCGATGACCGAACCGAAATAAACATGGCAGGGGGTGGGCAGCATATTGATGCGGTAAGTACCTCCGCGGGCAGTCTTACGCCCGTTTACGCTGCGGTAAAACCGTTTAAAAACGTCCTGCATGATCGTATCGGCATAATCATCGTCATTACCGTAATGCGGTGTTTTATGGATTAGAAACTGGCGCAGGTTTTCTTTTCCCTGGAAGTTATTATGCAGCAAATCGAGCAGTTCCTCAAAGGTGATAGTCTTTTCGTCATAGATATGCTTTTTTAGTACAGCAAAGCTGTCGGTGATTGTCCCAATACCCACACCCTGGACATAGTTGGTGTTATAGCGGGCTCCCCCGGCATTGTAATCCTTGCCGTTTTCGATGCAGTCATCGATAATCAGTGACAGGAAGGGGGCCGGCATTTCTTCGGCATACAGTTTTTCAATTACCTGGTTGCCGGTTATTTTGATATCAATGAAGTGGTTTAGCTGTTTTTCAAAGGCATCGAGCAGTTCATTAAAGGTTGCAAATTGTTCCGGGCTCCCGGTATACAGTCCCAGCATTTTGCCGTCAGCCGGGTTCCTGCCGCCGTTCAGGGTTATTTCCAGGACCTTGACCAGGTTGAAGTAACCGGTCAGGATATAGCTTTCTTTGCCGAAAGCCCCGGTCTCTACACAGCCGCTGGTCCCCCCGCAGCGGGCATCGATCAGGGATTTACCCTGGGCCAGCAGTTCGCTGATTACCGCTTCTACGTTAAAGACTGAAGGCTGTCCCCATCCTTTCCTGATTACCTCTCCCGCTTTTTTCAGGAACAGCCCGGGGCTTTTTTTGCTGACCTGCACGTTGGTGCTGGGCTGCAGCAGCCTCATTTCGTCGATCACTTCCAGCAGCAGGTACGTGACTTCGTTTACGCCGTCGCTGCCATCGGGTTTAACCCCGCCCAGGTTGATATTGGCAAAATCGGTGTAGGTACCGCTTTCCTGCAGGGTAATCCCCACCTTGGGTGGAGCAGGCTGGTTATTAAATTTGATCCAAAAACATTCCAGCAGTTCTTTGGCCCGGTCCCTGGTCAGGTTTCCTTGCTCAAGGCCGCTGTTGTAGAAGGGGGCCAGGTGCTGATCGAGCCGCCCCGGACAGAAAGCATCCCAGGTGTTAAGCTCTGTTACAACGCCCAGGTGCACGAACCAGTAATACTGCAGGGCTTCCCGGAAGTTGCGAGGTGCGTATGCCGGGACTCTTTCACAGACCGCGGCAATCTGCTTTAGCTCCTCTTTTCTCACAGGGTCGCTTTCTTTTTTGACCATTTCACGCGCTTTTTGAGCATGCCTGCCGGCAAAGGTAATTAAAGCATCGGCACAAATTGACATCGCTTGCAGCTGTTCGCTCCTGGCAACGGCTTCGGGGTCCCTGGTAAAGTCAAGCGAGGCCAGGTGGGCAGCCAGTTCTTCTTTCATGTCAAGCATCCCGTTTTGATAAATCTTGCCTCCGGCAACAGTGTGGCCGGGAGCACGCTGTTCCATGAATTCGGTGAACAGGCCGGCTTCATAACAATCCAGCCATTCCCGGCTCATGCGGCTAAAAATTTTATCGCGCATGGAACGTCCCTGCCAGTAGGGAATGATGGTTTCCTCCTGGATATTCTTAACTTCCTCGTTTACTTTAAAGGAGATGGTTTCCCGGTCATTAATCACATTCA
>PUKV01000239.1 GCA_003550645.1 Syntrophomonadaceae bacterium
AAAATGGGCAGGAAAAGGGGAACACAGATCCCCACAGCTGCAAAATAATTCCCCATTAGAAAAGCGGCCAGGAAGGGAAGGACTATAATTGGAACCAGAACTGGAAAGTTGTTGTCCATCATTACGGCCATGATATTGTCAATCACTGCGCTGTGTTCTAAAAAATCTTTGAAGATCAGAATAGCAATGATGGAAAAAGCCATAGACCAGTTGATCCCCCTGGCCAGGTGACCCAACCTCAAGCGGGCTGTCTCCCAAAACGGTTTACCGACCGGGAAATAAATAAAAAAGACAGCCAGGATACCAATCAGGATTGCTACGGGATAGTAGAGGTCAAAGGTTAATACCAGCAGGATAATGAGAATCAGGGGGCTGAGGCTGTATAATAATTTAACCAGCTCACTGCGCCGGTTATTAACTTCCGGGCCACCCTCAGCTAAACCTGTTACATTAACACCTCTAAAGACAAATTTAAACGTAACCAGGAAAAAAATTAAAAACACGGGTAAGTTGAATAAAATATAGTCATAAAGGTTGTAGGGGGAGATTTCTGCCATCAAAAGCAAACCTGGATAAAGAGGATAGATCATGTATTGAACATGGCGAAAAGCTGTATTTGCTACCACCATCCGCTCCCTGCTCAAATCCAGTTTTTTACCGGCTTCCTCTACTAAAGGTGCTGAGAAAACCGCTCCTCCAGGAAAAGTAATCAACCCGATTAAAAGAGGCAGGATTACCATCTGGTAACGGGAATCCTTAACCAGGGATGATAATGAGAGCATGGTTACTTTCAAACTGCCGGTTTCCTTCATCAAGTTTCCAAAGGCAGTCAGGGTGATAACAATAAGAGTCAGGGTAATCATGGTAGGGCTGCGCAGGGAATGATAGGTGATAGAGAATATTTCTTCTAATGTAAAGCGGTTTGAAACTATAACAACTACGATACCAGTTAAAATGGCCCAGTAGAGTTTAAAACTCCTCTGGGTCATAATTATGATAATAGCTACTGCTGCTATAACTCCGATTAGTTCCACGAATTAAACCTCTCCTTTTGCAAAATCTATATCATAACCCTTACAATGGAGACAATCAACTGGATGGTTTGATTTAATAGGGTTATTTGACCTTGATATCATTCATAAGGAAACACTCCTCGGTCACCACCCTCCCAATCCATGGAAATAAATAGCAGTCTATCAAAAAAGAGTTAAAGAACTCCTTGACTGGAAAGTTATATTTCAAGGGTTTTTCGGGTTACGCAGGTAGTAGTAAAAATTATAAACATCGAATTTAAAAAACCCCTCTATGATCCGATCTTAGCACTAACTATGAGAAGCTTGCTATTTATTTTACGGTCATAACAGTACAATCTTTTGCTTCCTGGGTAACGGCATTGCTTACGCTGCCTAGAAACACCTTACTCAATCCCCCGGTGCCCCTGCTGCCGATTACGATCATATCGAAGTTTTCTTCGGCACAGGTCTTGACAATGGTATGAGATGGATGTCCTTCTTTAAAAATCGGCCGCGCTTTTATGCCCTTACTTTCAAGATATTTTACGGCATCTTCTAAAACCTTATATCGCTCTTTCTTGTGGTTTTCCATCATTTTCCTAAACCGTTCGATTTGTTCGCTGGAAGTAAAATCTTTGGGCAACGTGGAGATGTCCTGCATGTTGTCATAAACATGAATCACTGCTACATCGCTAACCTGGCAACCCCCGGCAATCACCGCCGCTCTCTCCAGGGTTTTTTGGCTGCTTTCTGACCCATCGGTGCAAACGAGCATTTTCATCAGTTATTCCCCCTCTAAAACCATTTTCATCATGCCATCAATGCGTTATCCTACCCGGTCGGGTGCAAATGATTAATAACAAGGCTGGAACTTGATATTTCATATTATATCATAGCCTTGATTGCTCTTCGGATTTTAATTCTTGATTTTGCCGGCCTTAGAATTGATTTCAAATCTTTTCCCCTTGAACAACATCAACCGCTGACTGCTGCCAAAAAGGCAACCACCTGTGTTATAATTTTATCATCCTTATTCATGCCAGAAGAGTGGTGAATTCCTGGTGCCGTCTTTCAACTTACCGCAAAACGCCTGGTTCGGAGACGAGGAGATTACTATTACCCTTCCTGACGACTGGGAAGTAGCCTTTGCAGGAATACCGGCCGATGAACACGAGCTAATCGACAAAAAAGTAATAGTCAAAGCGATCAGAGCACCCCTGTCTTCCAGGCCCCTGGCAGAACAGGCTCGTGAACGCAGCAAGGCCGTGATCATTTTTGACGATCTTTCCAGGCCTACTGCTGTATCTGAAATTGCCCCCCTGGTTGTAGATGAACTGCTGGACGGGGGGATGGCGGAGAACAAAATCAGTTTTGTCGCCGCCCTGGGCGCACACGGTGCTCATAACCGGCTCGATTTCGAAAAAAAACTGGGGAAAGATTTAGTCCGCAAGTATCCAGTTTACAACCATAATCCTTATGAAAACTGCACTTATGCAGGCAAAACCAGGTTTGGAACCCCCCTTTATATCAATAGTGAAGTGATGAAAGCCGATCTCAAGATCGGGATCGGCTGCATCCTGCCCCATGCTTTCAATGGTTTTGGCGGGGGAGGCAAGATTATTTTACCGGGTGTTGCCGGCATGGAATCTATCACTTTAAATCATAAAAAGGTTTTAGAGGACCTAAAAGAGCGCGGTGTGGGTTTTATCGGCAATATGGGCAACCTGGCAAACAGCAAGATGAAAGAGGAGATAGAAGACGCCTTAAAAGCAGTTCAGCTTGATTTTTTGATCAACGTTCTACCAAACAGCAGCAGGAAGCCCGTAGAGATTTTTTGCGGCAGTCCGCCCCAGGTATTTAAAAATGGTGTGGAGAAAGCCCGAAAGCTATACCGGTCGGATTTTTACAGGGATGCCGATATTGTTATAGCCAATGCTAACGCAAAGGCCAGCGAAGCCCTGATCGCGATGCTTTTGAGCGCCAATTCCCTCAAGGAAGAAGGAGGGGACCTGGTAACCGTGATCAACTGTCCCGTAGGCCAGATTGTCCACTACCTGTTCGGGCGATTTGGGGAGTCTACCGGTGGCCAGCTTTGGTCGGAAGAAAACCTTTTCCCGCCTCGGATAAAGAGAAGCATTATTTACAGCAAATGCGGAGGCCAGCGGTTCGGACTGCAGGAAGATGCCATCGAGTGTGAAGACTGGTCAGAGGTTCTGAGTCTGCTGCGAGAAAAAAACGGCCCCGGTTCAAGGGTTGTTATTTTTAAGGACGGAACCATGCAGTATTTGGACCTTGACTCTTGATTGGCAGGCTTGCTTCGGGCCTGTATCAGGCCTTGCACATCGTAATAGCAGTATAAAGCCTTCTAAAATAGGACAAAATTTTAATAAACCCACCCTGGGCGGGCCGGTTCCACAATAAGTTGGGTATATTACAAGAGTCCTATTAAACCCATCCTATACTGGGTCCCCGGGCATTGGACTCTCCGGGATCACAAAAAACTCTTACCAAATATACCCTGAATTTTAGTGTTAATGGCTTAGTATATATTTCTTAGGACAAAAAGCGGGAACCAGGAGTGGTAGCTTTTACTACCCCGTTCCCGCTTTTTATCTTCTTTATCCGGGACCCGGCTGCCTGATTCTAAAGCTGCCCCCGGTCTCTAACGCAGCAGGTTGGGCAGCCACAGGATAATCTGGGGAAAGACCATGCAGAGGATCAGGCCGGTCAGCTGCAGTAAAACAAAGGGTACTGAAGCCCGGTAGAT
>PUKV01000095.1 GCA_003550645.1 Syntrophomonadaceae bacterium
GCAGTCCGGAGAATTGCTGCCTGTCGTGATAATGGCTTAATTATTTCTTGTGTTCAGCACTTCTTTATAATCATTTGCGATTCCTCCCTTATTTTTAAAAATCCGGTATCAGATGTGCAGCAAGGGGACGGGTGCCAAGGAGACGGAGTTGTTGGCAGCTTTTTCTTATACCAGGGAGCGCAGTGATTGACAGCAGTAACGGTATAGTTTAAAGTGTCATCAACTTTATCACCTTATCGTAATATTTCTTACATAAAGAGAGGAGCGATGTTTTATGAGTAGTGGAGCAGCCGGGGCAGCTGGAGCTGCTGCAGCCGCAGGAGCAGTTATAGCGCAGGCTATTAAAGCTTCGGGGGCGATAGTAGAAGTAGACCCCCAGGATTTTAGAAGCCTTGTTGACCGGGCGGAAAAACCCCTGGTAGTGGTGAGCCAGGGCGGCACTTTTAGAAAATACTACCAGTATTTGTCCGGGGTTAAGGGTTTGATCTTTTATGCTAAATCAACTGAGACCTTGCAGTTTAAAGGCGGTACCGAGGTTGTCCAGGCCAACAAGATCTGGATTCCGGGTTAATAAAATGCTACGAGGCAAGGGGATGCGCGCGTAGCAAGGGGACGGGGTACCTGCTACATTTGCTGCGTAGCAGGTACCCCGTCCCCTTGCTACAATCCCTGTTAAGGTTTAAGACTGTCATAACCCCTTACAATCTCCTGCGTCACCTCTTCGATCGACAGGCCTGAGCATTCAATAATCAGGTCGGCATATTTTTCATATAAAACAGTTCTTTCTTCATAAAGATCAATTAGTCCCTTGCCTTCACCGAAGACGATGCCCCTGCTGGCTATGTTGTTTAATCTCCGTTCAATTTCATCATAGTCAAGCTTCAAGTAAACGACCAGGCCTTTCTTTTTCAGGTGATCAACAGCTTTTTCACTGTAGATGACACTGCCCCCCGGAGCGATTACTGAATTGTTTGTATCGAGGTCAAGGAGTACATTTTCTTCAATCTCCAGGAATTCTTCAAATCCGACCCGGTCGATTATCTCTTGCAGAAGGGCATTTTCCCTCTCCTGGATAATCAGATCAGCGTCGATAAAGGTTTTCCCCAGCTCCTTGGCGATTAAAACGCCGGTGGTGCTTTTGCCGGCTCCCGGCATGCCGATTAAAACCAGGTTGCTTTGCTGCATGAATTTCACCGCCTAACTGCGACAGGCTTTAATAATATATGTTAACAAATATATCAGGGAAGCGACAAATAAGCAATTCCATGAGACAGAGGCCGTTAGTGTTGTCAATAACCCCGTCCCCTTGACATTCCCTTGACATTCTGCACCCCCTTCCACTCTTGTTGCTGGATATATCTGGGAAAGGTAAGGTTTTTATAATAATCCTTCGAACCCTTCTTTTAGCAGGTCCCTACTCAGATTTTTAATATTAAACTGGAAACAACAAAAAGCAGTAACCTGGAGGGATACCAATGGAACGTTATGAAAAGCTTTATAAGGCAAAAATGCCCAGAGCCAGCATGGGGCGCTATAAAAAAGAGCGGATTGTTTACCGGTATAAAGATGTTCACACAGATCTCAATGTCGGTCACCTGCTCTGGCTGCAAAGCGGTGGAGGATGTGATACAGCAGAAATATGGGCTGCTACCTCACAAATGAAAAAGCAGGACAAAGAAAGCTGGAACCGTGAGTTTGCGGTACTGGCCGGAAAGGTAGAGGAACTCGCTTCTGATTCCCTGGAAAATGGTCACAGGGTCAGCGCCCGGGAAGCTTTCTTCAGAGCCTCAACCTATTATGGTTTTTGCGGCAAGAGGGAAAAACAGGTAGAATGCTTTCTCGCTGCCGGCAGGCTTTTAGACCTGCCCATGGAGCCGGTTAAGATCCCCTTTGAAGGAAAGTATCTTCCCGGCTATTTTATAAAGGCTGCCCATGACAACCAGAAACGGAAGACTTTAATTTTTATCGGTGGCGGCGATACAATTCTTGAAGAGCTCTATTTTTTAATCGGCCCGGCAGGGGTAAGGCGTAATTATAACATTTTCGTTGTAGAAATGCCCGGGCAGGGGGCAACAAACCTGGAAGGTATGGTTATGCGCCCAGATACTGAGGTGCCTATGGAAAAAATTGTCGATTACGTGCTGGACAGACCGGATGTCGATCCTGAGAAACTGGCGGCTATGGGTCTTAGTTGGGGCGGTTACATGGTCCCCAGGGCTGCCTGCTTCGAGAAGAGGCTGAAAGCCATTGTGGCCAACAGCATCATCTTGGATGGCAATATCTGGATGACCGAAATTTCTCCCTTTGGGATTATTGCCAAATTGGAAGATACAATCCTATTTCCTATTATTAAAATTTTTTTCGGTGCTACCATGATGCCCCGCCTGGAGATGCTTAAACGGAAATGGGGCGCCAGGGACATGAAGCACTTTGTCGAAATTAACAAGAGTTTTTTCCTGGACCCCCGCCTGATCGAATGCCCCACTCTGCTGCTGGATGGAGAGAGCGAGATTAGCTACTCCAGGGGGGTGGAAATAATGCAGGAAATAGCCCTGGAAGCCATCCCGCACCCGGTGAAAAAAAGAATAACCGGCCCTAAAGAGCTTGGAGCCGGTGGGCACTGCCAGGTGGCCAATGCCAATTTTATGCACCAGGTCACGTTCGACTGGCTTGACGAGGTGTTTGAAGAGCAGGTCGTAAATAATTAAACCCGCGGTATCAAAAGGGCACGACAGGGACGAAACCAAAAGAGTGGCCACTCTTATTGAATAAGCTTTAAATTTCGGCCCAGGGCTACCGCCTGCAGCCTGCCCCTGACGCCCAGCTTGCCGTAAATGTTGCTGGCATGCCATTTAACAGTGCCCGGGGAAAGGAATAGTTTTTGAGCTACCTGCTGGTTGGAAAGACCCTGGCTGAAAAGAGAAAGGATTTCTATTTCTCTTGAGCTTAACTCTTCGACCAGGTTTTCATAAAGCGCACTATTTCCCGGGGCAGGAGCGCTTGCTTCTGCAGCAGTTAATTGCTTTTCCTGCAGCCCTGCACTTTCCAATTCCGGTGGCGTATCCGGTGATATCCTTTCTTCAAGGCGGGTTAAAACTGAAAGGACTTTACCGGCAAGGGCCAACAATGCAGGCTCCAGGTTTGCAGGGCTGCCTGTTTTTTCCCTGGATATAGCTCTTTTATAAACCGGTACTAGTTCCGGCCCTTGATCGATAAAGATCTGGTAAAAGCCGCTTTCTTCTCCCAGCTGCAGGGCCTGGAGTAAAGTATCTTCAGCAACCTTGCTGCTGCCAAGGTTTTCTTCCAGTAAAGTTCTGCTTAAAAGGGTTTCGATCAGAAGCTGCCTGTGCTCACCGGCTTGGGCGGCGGTTTTAACCTGCTCGAGGATCTTTTCTGCCTGCTGATAAGAAAGGGAGCTTTCTTTTACCAGGACCCGGGCCAGGGCCAGGTAGCATCTTTCCCGCCCGCCCGGTATTTCATCACTTTCTTTAATTCCGGCGCGCTCCAGAACTTCCCGGGCTTCAAGCGGTTTATTGCAGGAAAGCAGCAGCAGCGCTTTCCAGGCGGTGGCTGGAATAAGGATAAAATCAGGCAGGGTTACCTCCCGGTGCAGTTTGTGCAGCTCTTTGATCCTGTTTATGGCAAGTTCATATTCCCTTTTAGAATAGTCCAGGGCGATCCTGTAGAGATAATTCCAACCATGGGAAGGTTTTTCAGGTTCACTTAAAGAAAGGCCCCTTTCTACAAAGCGCTCCGC
>PUKV01000144.1 GCA_003550645.1 Syntrophomonadaceae bacterium
ACCAGGCGCCAGGATTGAATTTCCCAGTTGCGGCTGGCAAAAAGCGGGGTCGGATTGGCAGTGCCAAATGGCTGCAGCTGTTCCAACCTGGCAGTTAAGTCAAAATGGATTTCCGAATCATCAAGTTCCGCCTCAATAAAAAGGCGCGGCTCCAAATCGAAGTCCTCAAGATTGACCCGGGCATAGCGGTTAAGCCCATCCCTGAGGTCTTCAACCCGGTCTGCCCTGACCGTAAAACCGGCCGCCTGCTCGTGTCCACCAAACCTTTCCAGGCTGGAAGCACATTCAGCGAGGGCTGCTGTAATATTAAACCCGGCGATACTGCGCGCCGAACCGCGTCCTTCCTCACCCTCCAGGGCGATCAGGCAGAAGGGGCGGTTATATTTTTCCACGAGCCTGGAAGCTACTATACCTATAACACCGTGATGCCAGTTGCGTCCGGCCAGGGTAATGACCTTCTGATTATCCTCAGAGATCATTTTGATGGCTGCCTCTTCCGCCTCCAGGAGTATTTTTTGTTCCGTGGAACGGCGCAGCTGGTTGGCCCGGTGCAGGCTTTCAGCCAGGGATTTAGCCCGCGCAGGATCGTTTTCAAGCAGCAGCTCCGCAGCAGGCCGGGCCTCTCCCATTCTCCCGGCAGCGTTAATGGCCGGAGCCAGGGCAAAAGAGAGGGAAGTGCTGTTTATCCTCTGCTCGTCGAGATTAACTGCTTCTGCCAGGGCTTTGAAACCGATCCTGCGCATGCGGCGCAGTACCTCTAAACCATAATGGACAATAATCCTGTTTTCACCGAGCAGGGGGACTACATCCGCCGCTGTTCCCAGGGCGGCCAGGTCAAGGAGATGCTCGGGAAAAGGCTCACCAACCTTTTCCATTAAAGCAGAAACCAGCTTAAAGGCGATACCGGCGCCGGACATTTCTTTGAACGGGTAGGAGCAGTGTTCTTGCAAGGGGTTAAGGACGGCCACCGCCCCCTGGAGTTTTTGAAGCGGCTGGTGATGATCGGTCACAACGATGTCAAGGCCGTTTTCAGAAGCCCATTGAACTTCATCAACCGCGTTAATCCCGCAGTCCACGGTAACAACCAGGGTGGCTCCCTGCTTCCGGAATTTTTTCAAAGCCTCCAGGTGCAGACCGTAGCCTTCTCCAAAACGGCTGGGCAAATAGTATTCAATATTGCCGCCGCGTCCGCGTAAAGCCTCTACCAGTATGACCGAAGCGGCTATGCCATCGGCGTCATAATCACCATGGATGACAATTTTTTCATTGCCCTGAAGCGCCCGGAGCAGCCTTTCTACTGCGCTTTCCATACCGGCCATATCCCAGGGCGGTTGAAACTGCTCCCGGGATGGGCATAAAAAAGCCCGGGCCTGGTCAGGATCGGTGATCCCGCGGTTAACAAGCAGCCGGGCCAGGGCGGTTGAGAACCCGAGGTTCTTACTTATTTTCTCCACCACGTTACAATCCTGGTCGGGCCATACCCACTTCTTACCGCTCAGGCTCATCTAGCTAGGTTCCTCATTTAACTGTTCATCGCTATCTTCAGCACTCTCTTGAGTACCTTCATGATTACTCACTGTTTCTCCTGGCTCTACTTCCTCTCCGGCCTCCATCGTAATCATCCGGGCGTTTGCTTCTATTTCCCCGGGGGCGGAAAGAGCCTTGTTCAGTTCAGCCTGCAGGAAGATCTTTTCTTCTTCCAGTTCCTTGATCTGCTTTTCCAGGGCTTCTTTTTCATGCCGGGCCTGCCGAAAAGCCAGGGCAGCCCGGATGCTGCGGAAAAGGCTGATCATGCCCATCACCAGGGCCCCGGCGAAAGCCGAACCGAGGATGAGGATAATCAGGGAAACGCTGGCCTGCCCAAAAATATAGTTAACGGTCACCGGCTCAGTATTGGCAATAGCCGCGATGGCGATGATCATACTAAAAACCAGGGCGATAATTAAATATATAGAGCTCACTTGTTATCTCTCCCCGCTTATGATGTAGGCTAAACCTTGCTTTGATACTTCCATTAGCTTTTAAGGCCGGAACCTTTTCCTGGACTATTAAGCCGCTTTACGATGCCTGTTCAAACTGAGGTTGACATCCTGCAGGTTCAACCACAGGGGGCTGGCGATAAATATCGACGAGTAGGTGCCCACAAAAACTCCCAGGATCAGGGCTACCACAAAAACAATCAAATCAAGACTGCCGATAAAGTAATGGAAACCAAACAGCAGGGCACCAAGCACCAGCAGGGTTGTCAGAGATGTGTTAATCGATCGCATCAGGTTCTGGTTGATACTCTGGTTGACAACTTCGACATAATCTCCCTTTTTCCTGTGCTTGATATTCTCACGGATACGGTCCATGATTACGATAGTATCATTGACCGAGTAACCAAAAACGGTCAGGATCGCTGCCACAAAGGGAACATTGATTTCCATCTGCAGGATGGAAAAAATACCGAGCACAACGACGATATTATGCAAAAGAGCGGTAATGGTTGCCACGGCAAATTTAAATTCAAAGCGAAAAGTAATGTAGGCCACCATAGCCAGAATAGCTACAAAAAGGGACAGCAGGGCCTGACGGGTCAATTCGGCGCCGATTACAGCTCCCACGCTTTCTACTCTCAAATCATCGGCTCCCATGCCCGGAAAGCGGTCTCTAAAATCATTTACGAGGGCATCGCGCCGTTCCTCAGGCATAATCGGCCCCCTGATAATTAAGCCTTCATCTGTAGGCTCACCATCCAGGTCCCGGCCCTGGATTATCTGCACCGCTGCGCCTTCCAGTTCGTCATAAGGCTTAAGGGCTTCTTCTATTTCCTGCATGGAAACTTCTTCGCCCAGGTTAAACTGCAAAACAGTGCCGCCGGTAAAATCTATGCCCAGGTTTAAACCGAATACAGCCAGGGAAATTATGCCGGCTGTGATCAAGATCAGTGACAGCAGGTATGCTTTTCGGCGGTTGCCTATAAAATTAATCATTATATTTTCACCCCCACGTAAGCCCCGCTCTGGATTATTCCAGACTTAAATGCCAGGCGCATTAGGATTCGGGTAAGGACTATAGCCGTAAACATGCTGCAGACAATGCCAATAAACAGGGTTACAGCAAAGCCCCTGACCGGGCCGCTGGCCAATATAAATAGCACTACAGTTACGATCAGGGTAGTTACATTGGCATCAATAATAGCCCGGAATGCCCTCTGGAAGCCGCTTTCCATGGCGCTGCGTATAGTCCGGCCGGAGCGCAGCTCATCCTTGATCCTCTCAAATATGATTACGTTGGCATCCACGGCCATACCGATTGAAAGGATCAGCCCGGCAATTCCAGGCAGGGTAAGGGTTGTAGGAAGATAATTCAAAGCCCATAAAACCATAGACAGGTAAAATGCCAGGGCCATCCCGGCGATTATGCCAGCCAGGCGGTAATAGGCAATCATGAACAAGAGGACCAGTACCAGGCCCACCGCCGCCGCTAAAGCGGCTATTTCTTCCGTTCTTTGACCCAGGGTGGGGCCTACCAGGCGGGATTCAAGTTCGCGCAGCTCTACGGGCAGAGAACCGCTCCTCAGGAGCAGGGCCAGTTCTGAGGCTTCTTCATAATCAAAATTGCCCTCGATGGTAGCATGCCCTTCAGTAATAACCGCCCTGACCACCGGTTCGGATATAACCTCGTCATCCAGGTAAATTGCAATCGGCTCACCAAAATACTTCTCGGTAGCTTCTGCAAAAAGACTGGTCCCTTCACTGTCAAATTCCAGGCTAACAAAAGGATAGGGTGATCTTTCAGGCTGCCTTTCCGCCCTGGCTCGTTCCAGGTGGGCACCGGTCACTATTTCTTCACCATCCGGCCCGACAAAGGCCAGCATGGCAGTACGTCCGATTATTTCCCTGGCCTGCTCAACATCATCCAGGTCGGGGAGTTCAATCCTGATCCGGTCGTCGCCCTGGGGGGCAATGACCGGTTCGGCAACCCCCAGTTCGTCCACCCGGTTTCGGATTACGGCAATAGCCCGCTCGATAGCATCATCATCAACTTCCTGGTCGCCGGTTTCCACCGCTTCCATGAGCACATAAAGCCCACCGGCTATATCAAGGCCGCGCCTGATCCCTTCTTCCCTGTCGGCTGCATTCTGAAAAGCATGAACACCCGACAGGATAATCAAGGCGCACAAAAGAACCAGGATCATAAATCGCCCCGGTTTAAAAGTTGTTTTCATTGACATCACTCTCCATTCAAACTGCCCGGCGCTGCTTGATGCCGGGCCAGTTGTTGTCCCCCTGAACCAGTTATTCTTTTGGAGTAACTTCAAAGCACTGCCGATTATAAGCTCAATTGCCGGCCTCTACATTTCAGGCTTGCCGGGCTCATGTAACTGGGACCCTGTTCAGTATAGCTGAGAAGGACACAATTGTCATTAGCTTTTTTATATAAATTAACTAATCACCCTTGAGGTAGGATTCTACTAACCCGGCAATCATTTGCTTATCACTTACCGGGGCCATTACTGCAGAACCGATCCGGTTGGGCAAAACAAAGATCAGGTCGTCGCTCTGGCGTTTTTTATCATGCTCCAGTTTACCGATAACTTTATCTACAGTCAAGTCTCCCGGTGGCTTTTTCATTTTTATCCGGGACAGGAGGCGGTTGATTCGTTCGGCGGATGCAAAATCAAGATAGGATAGTTTTTGAGCCAGTTTAACGGCAAGGTGCATCCCGATTAATACCGCTTCCCCGTGCAGATAATAGCGGAAGGCTGTTGCCGCCTCAAGGGCGTGCCCGATGGTATGGCCGAAATTAAGGATCCGCCGGTAATCCTGTTCGTATTCGTCTTTTTCAACCACCCTGGCCTTGGAGCGGATGGAAGCGGCTATTGCGTCAGCCAGGGGCCCTGGTTCAAGGGCCAGAAGCAAGTCGAGGTTGTCCTCCAGCCACAGGAAAAAATCTTCATCTTCAATAATACCGTATTTGATCACCTCGGCTGTACCGGCCCGGTACTGCCTGGGAGAAAGGGTTTTTAAAACCAGGGGGTCTATAAGGACCAGGCGGGGAGGATAAATCGTCCCGATCATATTTTTTCCCAGGGGATGGTTTACAGCTACTTTCCCTCCCACACTGCTGTCCACCTGGGCCAGAAGCGATGTAGGAAGCATAACCAGGGGCACTCTCCGCATAAAGGTTGCAGCTACAAAGCCGGCCAGGTCGCCTACTACGCCGCCGCCGAGGGCAATAACCGGTGAACTGCGGTCAAGTCCGCTCTCGAAGCAGGTATTATAAAGTCGCTTTGCTCCGGACAGGGTTTTTGAACGTTCGCCCGGTTTGACCAGGGCAGTTTTTACCTGCCATCCCTCTGCTGCAAGAGAACAAATGACCTGTTCGCCGCAGCGGGAAAAAACATTTTCATCGCTGACCAGCAGGGTCCGGCCCGGTGGAAAAAGGGTTTGCAGAAAAGATCCTGTTTCAGCCAGCAGGTTGTCACCAATTAAAACCCGGTAATCAAACCCCCTGGTTTTCACAATAATTTCCTGCCTGTTCAAAACTGAGCCGCCCCCCCCGGCGCCACTTATCATTCAACAAGGGCGATAGACTGTAGTTATGGCTGGCCTTTATTTAAACGCCTGGTAATCGTTTCCATGTAGTATTGAAAAGAGGCTTCTATTTCTTCAATCCAGTCGCCCCCGAACTTTTCAAGAAAAACGACAGCCAGCTCCCAGGCTGCAACCGCTTCAGCTACTACGGCGGCGGAGGGAACTGCGCAAACATCGGAGCGTTCAAATGCCCCGGGCGCTTCCTGCCCTGTTTCCAGGTCAACACTGGAAAGCGGCCTGGCCAGAGTTGGAATGGGCTTCATAGCCAGCCTGAGCAGCAGGGCTTCGCCATTGGTAACACCGCCTTCAATGCCTCCGGCCCGGTTGGCAGAACGGACGATCCCCTTTTCCCTGTGGCCCATGATTGGATCATGGACCTGAGTTCCACGTTGACAGGCAGCTTTAAAACCGGCCCCGATCTCTACCCCTTTTATGCCCTGGACACTCATGAGGGCCCCGGCAAGGCGTCCATCCAGGCGCCGGTCCCAGTGGACATGGCTGCCCAGCCCGGCCGGGACACCAGTAATTACCAGCTCTATTATGCCGCCCAGAGTGTCGCCGTCTTTACCCGCCCGATCAATTTCATCGAGCATCGCTTTTTCCGCCCGGGAATCGGCACAGCGCAGCGGGGATTGTTCAACCTGCTCAGCCAGGGCGGGCAGGTCTGCAGGGCTGACCGGTGCAGTAATGGTACCGATTCCGGCTACGTGGCTGTAAAATTTAAACCCAAATCTTCCTATCAATATCCTTCCCACTGTGCCAACAGCCACACGCATTGCCGTCTCCCTGGCGCTGGAGCGTTCAAGAACCTGGCGCAAATCCCGGTGGTTATATTTTAACCCGCCGGCCAGATCAGCATGCCCGGGACGGGGCCGGGTTACCGCTTCTAAGTCTGGCGGAGGCGCTCCCTCAAGGGCCATAGCTTCTCGCCAGTTATCCCAGTCGCGGTTTTTGATTTGAAGAGTAAGCGGGCTGCCCAGGGTACGATTAAAACGCAGGCCGGATAGAAATTCCACCCGGTCTTTTTCGATTGCCATCCTGCCACCGCGCCCGTAACCTTTCTGCCGGCGCTCCAGTTGTTTGTTAATTGCCGTACTGTCCAGCTCCAGGCCTGCCGGAAGCCCTTCTATAATTCCGGTCAAACATGGACCGTGTGATTCACCGCCGGTTAAAACACGCATCTTTACCGCCTCCCGTATCGCTCCGATTCCAGTTCCAGCAGCATCTGCTTCCATCCTGGAGGTCCGCTAAACCCGCCCGGTTTACCACTGCTGGCAATCACCCGGTGACAGGGGACCAGGATCGGGTGCCGGTTGGCTTTCAGGGCCTGCCCTGCCGCCCGCCAGGCGAGCGGTGAACCGGACCGTTCCGCGGCTTCACGGTAGGTGCAAACCCGGCCGTGGGGAATGCGGCGGACTACTGCCAGGAGGTTCGCCGTAAAGGGGCGGTACCCGCAGAAATCAAGGGGATACCGGTCCCAGTTAACCGCTTCCCCGGCCAAATAGCGGTTCAGGTCTTCAGACAGTTTGCGCCAGGGCATCCTGGCCTCCTGATAACCGCATTCCGGCTCCCGGCCCGGAAAGTAAAGCCTGTTAATGCCGCCGGAATGAAATATAACCAAAAAAACGCCTTTTGGCGTATCGATGTGATCGCAAAAAAGTTCAGGCAAAATCCGACCTCCTCTATCTAGAGCCTGCTCAGCTACCTCCGGGCTGTTGATCCAGGTGCCCTGGTAATTTGAAAATTTTGCTTGCCTGAGCCTTCATTTCTGGCTTATCAGGCTTGCCGGATCATAACCTGAACAGGTTGAACATTCACTTTGCTATTTTGCCATCAAATGGATTATTAAAGCCTCTGCTTGCTCTTTTTGCGCTGTTCGAATACTGCTAATTCCCGGTAACCGGTTTCTTTTAGAAGATCAACGGCCTCTGGAAAATAACGGCCTACCTGTTCCGGCGCATGAGCATCGGATCCCAGGGTAACGGCAACTCCTTCAGAATGGCACATGGCCAAAAAATCCCGGTCCGGGTAAAATTCACCGACCGGCGCATCCCTGCCTGCAGTATTCAGTTCCAGGCAGGTGCCTGTTTCACGCAAGATCCTGGCAATTTCCAGCCGGGTCGATTCCAGGTTGCTCTGGGGACGGTAGCCAAATTTTTTTACCACATCAATATGGCCAATTATGTCAAATAAACCGCTTTTGCATACCATGGCCAGCAGTTCGTAGTAGCGGTGGTATATTTCATCCAAATCTTTATGCTTATAGTCGTCAGCATATACTGGATGGGTAAAATCCCAGTCCCCCATAAAGTGAATCGAGCCGATTATATAATCAAACTCGTACTTACCGAGCAACTCTTCTACTTGCTTTTCAGTCCCCGGCAGGTAATCGATCTCTATGCCCAGCTTGATTTTTACTGAAGACGACTGCTTTTTTAAATTAGCCACCTGATCCATATATACCGGCAGTTCTTCAGGGTGCATGGTCACCTGCTTGCGGGGTTCAAAGCCCAGCAGGTCGAGCGGAAAGTGATCGGCAAAACCGATTTCGGTCAGCTGTTTGTTTTCCGCTTCGGTGAGATACTCTTCAAGGGTTCCCATAGCGTGACAGCAGCGTGCAGTATGAAGGTGATAATCAATCATCGCTCTGCCTCCGCTGCTCAACGCCGGTCAGGGTATTAAAAAAGCAGGAATAGCGGCCAGTATGGCAGGCTAATCCCGGCCCAAGGGGCATTACTTTTACCAGCAGAGTATCGGCATCACAATCGGCATAAATGGATTTAAGTTCAAAAAAATTGCCTGAGCTTTCTCCTTTAACCCAGTATTCCTGGCGGCTGCGGCTCCAAAAACAAACCCGCCCGGTATTTAAGGTCCGCTTAAGGGCTTCTTCATTCATGTATCCGACCATCAGTACCGCATTATTACGGTGATCCTGGATAACGGCAGGAAGCAGTCCGTTCTGATCATATTTCAATTCACTCGTTTCCAAGGCCTGCGGTTCATTATTTGTATGTTCTCCCACATCAAAACCTCCATAACCTAAACTTGGCGCGCTGATCATTCAATCAAATACAGCCATAGCATCGGGCAGGGTTAACTGGTTACTGTAGAGAGCCTTGCCGATTATAACCCCTTTAACCCGGTTTCCATATGGTTTAAGGGAAACCAGGTCTTCTTTTGATGAAATCCCGCCGGATACGATCACCTGCAGGGCTGTTTTGCTGATTATTTCTTCCAGAGCCTCCAGAGACGGCCCCTGCATGGTGCCATCTTTTTGAATATCGGTATAAACTATTTCCTTGACCCCCCACTGCTCAATTATTGAGGCCAGTTCTACCGTTTCTACAGCCGAAGATTCGGTCCAGCCTTTCACGGCAACTTTTCCATCGCGGGCATCAATACCGACCAGGATACTTTCTCCAAAACCCTTAACCAGTTCCCGGGCCAACCCCGGTTCTTCGACAACAATGGTTCCGATGATAACCCGGGAAACACCAAAGGATATGGCCTTTTCAACCGCTTCCCGGGATCGGATCCCCCCGCCCAGCTGCAGCGGTATCCGAACCTCTTCACCGATAGAACAAATCATTTTTGCATTCTGGGACAAGCCTGTAAACGCGCCGTCCAGGTCAACCAGGTGCAGCATTTTAGCTCCCAGCTGCTCCCACTGGCGGGCAACTTCAACGGGATTATCCCCGTAAACAGTCTCTTTTTCTGGATCCCCCTGGTAAAGTCGAACACAGCGCCCTTTCCTTAAATCTATGGCAGGTATCACCAGCATCATTTTCACCTCATTCCAGTTTTCCCTTGGTAGACATGAAATCGTCGTAACCTTTCATCATCGCAGCAGCCTCACTTAGTGACC
Source organism: Syntrophomonadaceae bacterium (assembly GCA_003550645.1). Taxonomy (GTDB): domain Bacteria; phylum Bacillota; class Dethiobacteria; order DTU022; family DTU022; genus B1SED10-74M. The sequence goes on from PUKV01000144.1 coordinate 9,448, forward strand.
TCGCAGCAGCTTTGAAAGAAGCTTCGATAATATGATGTTTGTTTCTGCCGTGATTTAAAAACAGATGCAGGTTGAACCGCCCTTCGCTGACAAAAGCCTGCCAGAATACCTCAAATAGCTCTGCATCCATTGTCCCCACTTCACCTGGTGGCAGCTTAATATCATAATGCAGCCAGGAGCGCCCGGAAAGATCCGCTGCTGCAGTAACCAGGGCTTCATCCATAGGGGTTATAGAAAATCCATAGCGCCTGATCCCTCTTTTGTCGCCCAAAGCTTCACGCCAGCTCCGGCCCAGGCAGATACCGATATCTTCCACCAGGTGGTGGGGATCGATTTCGATATCTCCTTTCGCCCTGATGATCAGGTCAAAAAAACCGTGGCGGCACCACAGGTTCAGCATATGCTCAAAAAAAGGCAGGCCGCTTTTTAAATCAGCCTTACCACCGCCGTCAATATTCAAATCTAAAAACACTGCAGTCTCAGTTGTTTTTCGCTCAATCTTGGCTCTGCGGTTCATTGTTACGCCTCCTTAACAGCACTGCCCTGGCGTGAGCTTCAAGGCCCTCCGCTCTGGCCAGGACGGCAATTTGCTGTGCCGATCCTTCCAGCGCTTCTTGCGTATAGCTTATCACGTGCGTTCTTTTTATAAAATCCACCACGCCGAGGGCAGAAGCATGACGCGCAGCCCTGGCAGTCGGTAAAACGTGGTTTGAACCGGCCCAGTAGTCCCCGAGCGATTCCGGGGTATAGGACCCGATAAAAATTGCCCCGGCACTGGTTATATGATCTAAATATTGCCAGGCATCTTCCAGGTGCAGTTCCAGGTGCTCAGGAGCCAGTTCGTTTACAACCGCCCAGGCCTCCCTTAAATCGGCCACCATAATCACTGCACCCTGTTCTTTTAGCGATTGCCTGGCTATTCCCCTCCTGGGCAGAGTAAGCAATTGTTCCTCCAGGTGGTTTACAACCCGGCCGGCCAACTCTTCTGAGGAGGTGATCAATATCGAACGAGAGAGAGGATCATGTTCCGCTTGCGAAAGAAGATCCGCTGCTATGAAAGCCGGTCGGGCAGTAGAATCGGCAACAACCACGATTTCGCTGGGCCCGGCCAGCATGTCGATGCCAACCTGACCGAAGACTTCTTTTTTTGCCAGGGTAACGTAAATATTACCCGGACCGACAATTTTCTGCACTGCGGGTATAGTTTCCGTTCCGTATGCCAGGGCGGCAATAGCCTGGGCCCCACCTGCTTTATATACAGCTGTAACACCGGCTTCTTGAGCCGCCGCCAGGGTGGCAGGATTGACCGCGCCGCTTTCGTCGGGTGGAGTGCAAATATAGATGTCTTTTACGCCGGCTACCCGGGCAGGAACAACACTCATGAGTACCGACGAAGGATAGGCAGCGGTCCCGCCCGGTATGTAAGCACCAACTGCCTGCAGGGGCTGGAAACGCTGACCGGCAATCCAGCCCGGCCCGCTATCCCACCAGCTCTTTTCCAGCTGGTGGCGATGGAACCGTTCAATATTAGCCCTGGCCCCCTGAATAGCATTTAATAGTTCGCCGGGGACAGATTGTACGGCATCTGCCATCTCTTCTGTACTGATCTGCAGCTGTTCCAGGTCGGCTTTATCAAACTGCAGGGGATACTCCTTTAGCGCAGAATCACCGTCAGTCCGAACTTTCTCTATAATGGCCAGTACATTTTCCCGTTCTTCCCGATAATCGTCCAAAAACTGGGCCGCTTTTTGATTTTGCCTGTATTGCTCATATGAAAAAACCGGTATGATCATATCTTTCTCCTAATCCGGATTTGCCCCTTTGCCAGGAAGGCTGCAAATGGTGAGCTAAATGCTGGAAACAACAACCATATATTAACATATAGAATCACCAGCGTCAATTTAACCAGGCTGCAAATACCCAGGCATAGCCCCTAAGCCGCAGGGAACGGTTCCACCACCTCCCCTTCGGCCTTAACGCTATGCTTTAAGTGACGTTCAAGCCGTCCCCATAGCGACGCTTATTATTCAACAAGGACAACAGCTTGTGCAGTTAAGCCGGTTTGTGGTCAATTGTTGACTAAGGATCGCAGGGCCTGCATAAATCCAGGAAATGATACGTTGATCACTTCAGCGCCGCTGACCGCGGTTTCTCCTTCCGCTACCAACCCGGCCACAGCCAGGGCCATGGCAATGCGGTGGTCATCACAGCCATCTACATCTGCCCCGGTCAATCTATCTTTGCCTTCAATAACCATCCCGTCATCGGTTTCTTCAACACAAGCGCCCATCTTTTTCAGCTCTCCAGCCAGGGTGGAGATGCGATCCGACTCCTTAACCCTCAACTCGGATGCATCCTTGATTTCCGTTCGGCCCCGGGCTACTGCAGCAGCTACGGCCAGGGCAGGGATTTCATCAATCAGGCGGGGTATGTATTCTCCCCCCACCAGGATACCCTTCAACCTGGAGTCAGCCTTAACCATGATGTCGGCAACCGGTTCTTTCCCCCATAACTTTTCTTCATGCAGTTCCACAACAGCACCCATCTGGGAAAGCACATCGATAATTCCAGTCCGGGTCGGGTTTACACCCACATTTTTAATGAGCAATTCAGATCCAGGTACAATTGCCGCAGCCACCATTAAAAAAGCAGCTGCAGAAATATCTCCCGGCACCCTGACCTGCCCTCCTTTTAACAGGCTTCCACTTTGCAGGGTTACCCGGCTGCCTTCCATATTAAGCCTGGCCCCAAACCGGTTTAGCATCAATTCAGTATGGTTCCGGCTCTGAAAGGGTTCTTCTATGATTGTCTCGCCTCCGGTATAAAGGCCTGCCAGGAGCAGGGCAGATTTGACCTGGGCACTGGCCTGGGGAGATTTAAAGGTAATCGGTTCCAGCTCTCCACCCCTGATCGTCAGGGGAAGGGTCTCAGCATTACCTTCAAATTGCGCACCCATTTGCCGCAGGGGTTCGATCACCCTTTTCATCGGCCTTTTTTGCAAAGATTGATCCCCGGTCAATGTAGTTTGAAACTCCTGGCCGGCCAGGATCCCTAAAAGAAGCCTGGCAGTCGTGCCAGAATTTCCGGCATCCAGATCACCGGCCGGAGATTTTAACTTTTTATTGCGCCCTTCAATAAAAAGGCGTTTCCCTTTTAAGGTAATTCTTACACCCAGGGCTTTCAAGCAGTTTATGGTAGATCGGCAGTCTTCGGCGTCAAGAAACCCCCTCACCTCGGTTACGCCGCGGGCCAGCGCTCCCAGCATGATTGCCCGGTGGGTAATCGATTTATCTCCAGGCACCGTCAGTTCGCCGGATATTTTTTCCTGGGGAGAAGTAATGATGATCATGGGTTTTATTCTCCTTCTTAATTAATGGGCTGAAAGGGTCTGACACTATTGCCTGTTATGGATGCTTTGATCGCCTGATTCTTTCAGGATTACCGGGGTTTATGTAAACAGGATGAGCAAACCCTAATCGATTATTATAAAGACCGGAACTGGTCTCCCCACTGAAGATCTGGTCTCAGTATGTTATAATAATAATCAAATTTATGATCCTACGCAAGTAGTGGAGCAGTAGCACTGCTAAAATAAAGGTTAGGAAAGGGTATTTTATGGAGGTTTATGCATTAATCGGGCACAGCGGCACCGGAAAAAGTCACCACGCCCCGGTCCTGGCAGCTAAGCACAATATCGAATATATTGTCGACGACGGTTTACTGATCAAGGGCAACATCACCCTGGCCGGACGTTCGGCAAAAAGGGAAAGCACCCGCTACGGAGCCATCAAACGCGCCGTATTTAACGACCCTGAACATGCCCGCCAGGTAAGGGAAAGACTGGAGGAAATAAAGCCGGAAAAGATTTTGATCCTGGGCACTTCCAGGCGCATGGCGGAAGTTATTGCCGAAAACCTGGGCCTGCCCAAACCTACTTTTATATATCACATCGAAGAAGTTTCCGACCCGGATTCAATTAAAAAAGCCCTGGCTATAAGAGCTGAAGACAACCGCCATGTGATCCCTCTGCCCACATTCGCCATAAAGAAGGAGTTTCCGGGCTATATAATCGATCCGCTCCGTTCATTTTTTACCCTGCCGGAGGCTAAGTCGGGAGACATCCCCATGGAACGCTCTGTGATCAGGCCTATCTTCAGTAACCTGGGAAACTTCTATATTGCCGAACATGTTATCACCGACCTGGCCAGGCACCTGATATCTGAAATACCCGGCATTTACAAGGTGCTGGACATTGACCTGGAAAACGGAAGATCAAAAGTAGTTTTAGAAATAGACCTGGCTATCGATCTGGCCCACTTGCCCGTAATGAGGCTGGATAAACTGCTACACGAAATCCAGAAAACTATTAAAGAAGAAATCGAGTACCGGACCGGTTTCTACCTGGATGAAGTCAACGTTCACGCTAAAAAACTGCATATGGATGAAAAAATGGTTAAGGATAAAGATATGCTCCGTAAGTTGATTTCGGCAAGCAGTAACGAGTAATAATTTCCAGAAAAGAATAAGGGTTAAATGGCGCAAGCGCCCCGCTGCGCAGCTCAAGCCTTAAGAGATGACAGCTGAAACGTCCCGGTGGCTGCGTCCCCGTGGCTGAAAGATGACAACTGAAACGTCCCCGTGGCTGGTCCTATAGCTTTAACTCCTTGTTGACCAGGTTAGGGATCTTTTCCCCTTTTAAGCCGGCCAGCAGGTTCTCAGCAGCCATAACGGCCATTTTGGTCCTGGTTTGAACAGTAGCGCTGGCTATATGGGGGGCAAGGGTGACATTATCCAGTTCAACCAGGCCGGGAGCCAGTTCGGGTTCGTTTTCATAAACATCCAGGGCCGCCCCGGCCAGATCATTATTTGTTAAAGCCCTGACCAGCGCTTTTTCATCGATTACCGGCCCCCGGGAAGTATTAACCAGGTAAGCTGACTTTTTCATGAGTTTTAGCTCCTGTGCCCCGATCAGGTGCCTGGTTTGATCGTTCAAAGGCACATGCAAGGAGATATAGTCGGCTTCCTGCAGTAAATCCTTCAGGTCCCTGTATTCCACTCCCAGCTGCCGCTCTTCTTCCGGAGTTAATCTGGAAGCATCATGGTAAACAACCCCCATATTAAAACCGGAAGCCCGCCTGGCTACTGCTCTACCAATCCGCCCCATCCCGATCACTCCCAGCACCCTGTGGTTGACTTCCTGCCCCAAAAAAAGCATTGGAGCCCAGGCTTTAAATTTTCCGTCCCGGACATAACGGTCTGCTTCAACCACCTTTCTGGCTGCAGTCATCAGCAGGGCCCAGGCCATATCAGCCGTGGTTTCGGTCAGCACCCCGGGAGTGTTAGATACCGCCACCCCTCTTGTGGTGCAGGCCGGGATATCGATATTGTCGAAACCGACGGCACAGTTGGCCACTATTTTTAACCGGGGCATTTGATCGAGCAGATCCGCATCAACTTGATCGGTCAGCAGGCACAGCAACCCTTCTGCATCACTTGCTGCTTCAAGCAGTTCTTCCCTGCCCAAAACCCGGTCATGGGGGTTAACCTCAAGGCAACACTCAGCTTCAAGCAGATCCAGGGCCGGTTGCGGGATCCTGCGGGTAACATATACTTTTTTCATCACACTTACCACCTTCTTCCATGTAAGCTGGTTCTGTTCCAACTGTTCATTTCTGACCTAAATCTTAGGTTGTCTAGAACTACCCATTGTCGCGTTATCAGCTTATCATTCAGCAAGGGCAACAGGTTGTAGACTCGAGAACTGGCGTAATAGTTTAGCTCAAGCCTGGTCTGTTAGCTGTCTCTTCGGTTGACAGTGCTTCAATATCCTTACCTTGCCTATTTCCAGTTCCCGCTGCATCAAACCCGGTGTGCGGATTTCCCGCACCGGGTTTACCTGCCAGCTGCGCAGCAAGGTTTATGAATCCTATCTGCCGGTAGAAGCTTGATAGACAAGCTCTAGTGTAATTATTACAGTTGGTTAATTCTCCAGCCATGGGTATAGATGTTGCAGCGCTTACCCCTGGCGAATCCAACCAGGGTTATATTCAGATTTTCTGCCAGCTCCAGGCATAGCGAAGTGGGCGCAGCCCTGGAAATGAGCAGCTGTATTTTAAGCTTGGCCGCTTTGAGCAGAATTTCCGAACTAAGGCGGCCACTGGAGACAATAATCTTGTCTTCCGTGGAAATGCCCTCTTTCAGGCACTGGCCTACTATCTTGTCCAGGGCATTGTGACGACCGATATCCTCACAAAAATAGAGAATCCTTTCGCTGTCGGCCAGTGCGGCGCTGTGCACTCCCCCGGTTTTTTTATACAATTCCGCTTTATCCTGTAAAGAACCCATCAGATCAAGCACCTTTTCGGGGCTAATCTGCAGTTTTCCAGTCAAAGGGCTGCTGCGCAGGGAATCCAGGGCACTAAAAAAAACTGTTCCCTTGCCGCATCCGGACGTTACAGTCCTTTTACCGTATAGCTTTTCAGCAAGCCCCTCTCCTTCCTTCAAATCGACTTCGATTAGGCCCTCTTCTTCCCTGATCCGGATCGATTCCAGGTCTTCCATACCGGAAAGCAGCCCTTCAGAACGCAGGAAACCAAGGGCCAGGTATTCCAGTTTTTCCGGCGAGCAAAGCAGGGTAACCAGTTCAACGCCGTTTAAG
>PUKV01000202.1 GCA_003550645.1 Syntrophomonadaceae bacterium
CCCCCGGGCGAGGGCTCCGATAATCATACCGTTCCAGGCGGTAATAATTTTGTCGTCCAAAAAAGGCCTTTCGCGCCCGGCCCGGGACTGGAGCATGATGGTTTGCGCTTCTTTAAGCACTGCAGCCAGTTCTTTTTCGCTGATTCCTTTTTCCTTACAAAAACTGTTGTGATCATGCGGGCGGTGTAAAACGCTTTTCCCTTTTTCAAAATTACCCGCTGCGGTTACCCCGTAATAATCGGCCACCAGTTTCCCTTTTTCCGGACCCAGCAGTTTTAGGATCTCACTTTGTTCCCAGACGTAAAATGTGCCCTCTTCTCCTTCACTGTCGGCATCCTCGGCCGAGTAAAAAGGACCTTCCGCTGCAGCAAGATCTTTTAGAACATAGCTGAAAATTGCCCGGGCCATTTGAGCCATCTCTGCATCACCAGAAACCCGGTAGGCTTCCAGGGCTGCTTCTGCGGTGGTGGCCTGGTCATAGAGCATCTTTTCAAAGTGGGGCACCAGCCACTGCCGGTCAACCGAGTAGCGGTGCATGCCGTAACCCAGCTGATCAAAGATACCTCCGCGGTACATTTTTTTAAGACTGGTGACAGCCATATTCAGGGCCTTTTCAGAACCGGACCGTTTCCAGTACTGCAAAAGAAAATTGAGCTGGTGCGGAGCGGGAAACTTGGGTGCGCCCCCAAAGCCACCGTATACGGAATCGTAAGTATCTTCCAGGCTCTGGTAAGCCTGATCAAGCAGTTCTGCTGCAGGCAGCTTGCTTTTTACCGTAAGGGTTATCCCTCCCATATCGCCCTCCGTATGCCTGCGTAAGGCTGCTGTTACATCATGGGCCGACTGCTCCACCCGGTCCCGGTCCCGGTGCCAGGTTTCAACCAGCTTCGGTAAAAATTCCATCAGCCCGCTTATGCCCATCCGGGAATACTTGGGCAGATAGGTGGCGGCAAAAAAAGGTTTTTTATCCGCAGTCATAAAAATTGAAAGCGGCCACCCGCCCTGGCCGGTCATGGCCTGGCAGGCAGTCATGTAGAGCTGATCCAGATCCGGGCGTTCTTCCCGGTCAACCTTGATCGCCACGAAATCTTTGTTAAAAAGTCCGGCCACTTCCGGGTCTTCAAATGACTCTTTCTCCATCACATGGCACCAGTGGCAGGTCGAATAACCGATACTGAGAAAAACAGGTTTTCCCTCTTCCTCTGCTTTCCGGAAGGCTTCTTCTCCCCAGGGGTACCAGTCCACCGGGTTATAGGCATGCTGCAGAAGATAGGGTGATTTTTCATTTATGAGCCGGTTAGGCTTTTTATGCTCGCTGCTGTTCATAATGGCATCTCCTTTACTATTTGTATATATAATCTATAGACTTAATATATTATATCACGGGAGGCAAGCCTGCACAAGAATACTGCTTGCGCCACATTTTCCATTGCCCGGACAGCAGCAATAATTAATTAAAAATTTCACTTTTAAATAGAGGATTATTGATAGTCAATGTTTAATTTATAGTTACTGTTTTATTTCTTCAAGCGATCAGGTTGCTCAAAGAGCCGGTAAAAAGAAGGCCGGTATATTCTACCGGGCCTCTTGTTTACATAGCAGGGTGACCTGATTGTGTTGACTTTAAAGCACGTCCAGAGAAGGGCCGGCCCCGTAACGGCCGGAGTTTGCCGCATTTACACCACTAAGAGCTGGCATAATCACCAGGAATCAGAATAACGGCTACTAAATACTGGATTAATCTAGCCCAAAACCACCGGCTGCAACAGCATGTTATGTAAGGAGAGGTTTGATTGTATCGTTTGGTCAGGAACCTTTATATCTTGGCTTTTATCATGGTCATAGTGTTCGTCAGCGGCTGGTTTTACAATTATCACGGAACCAACCGCCAGCTCCTGGAAACCGCCCGCAGATCAACAGAGCTTTCGGTGCATTCGCAGAGCAAAAAAATAAGCGGGTGGCTGTTAAATAATATGAAAACTATCGAAGCCGCAGGAAACTTTATTGCCCTGGATAAATGGACAGATGATCAGGTCCTCGCCTTCCTGGAAACCCTGCTAAAGAACAACCCCGAATTTGACTCGATCTATTTCGGAACTCCCGAAAACCGGATGATTAATGCCAGCGGTTGGCAGCCCCCCGCTGATTTCGACCTGCGCGAGCGGCCCTGGTACAAAAAAGCCCTCCGTGAAGATCAGGCTATCTATACGGAAGCATTTACCAACGCCAGCAGCGACCAAGTCATTTTTACCACTGCCGCTCCGGTTTATTGCGAACGGGAACAACTGCTCGGAGTGGTAGCCGGAGATATATCTGTTGACAGGATTATAGAACAGCTATCAGAACCGGGCGAGGAGCAATATACCGGCAGTGGCGGGTACTCATTTTTGATCGACAGCAATGGACATATTGTCGCCCATCCCGAGTTAAATTATGCTCCGGGAGAAAACTTGATTGACTTCGAAGAAAAATACGGACAGTCAGGTGAAGAACCATTTGAAATCACCTCGGCCAAAAACACGGCCAGCCGCATTAAGCTGCCCGGCGGGGAAGGTTACCTGGCCCACCTCGAAGTGCCGGATACCGACTGGAGACTGGCTACCTTCATCCCCCTGCATGTTTTTACAGGAGAAAGCGACCGGGTCACGACCGAGTTTATTACCGCCCTGGCCGCTTCACTGGTAATTGCCCTGCTGTTCATGCTTTACCACCATTACTATGTTCACCGGCCCCTGCTCAAGCTGGAAAACCACCTCAAGTTGATCGATGTAGAGCAATCGCTTTCCTACCGCCTGCCGGTTGACAATAAGAGCGACCTGGCCGTCCTGGGCAACACCATCAATTCCCTGCTTGACAAGGCCCAGACATACTTCAACAAGCTGGAAGAGAGCAAAAGGGAGCTTAAAAAAACCAACCGCGAGCTGGAAACGATTGTCAATAAGCTGACTACGGCGGAAGAAGCTTTAGATTACAGCGAAGAGAAGCTGTATTACCTCAGCTACCACGACCAGCTGACCGGCCTCTACAACCGTTTCTATTTTGAAGCCAAGCTGAAACAGCTGGGCCTTAAATCAGAGTATCCCCTGAGCGTAATCTCAGCCGACATCGACGGCCTTAAACTGCTTAATGATACGCTGGGCCATGACGCAGGAGACCGCCTCTTAAAAATATGTGCCGATATTTTGAACGAAAACCTGAGTCATTCCGGCATCCTGGCCCGGGTTGGAGGAGATGAATTTTCTGCCATCCTGCCCCTGACCGGTAAAGAAGAAAGCGAGTGCCTGTCCCGGCAGATCCGTTACCATGTGGCCCATTACAACAAGCATAACCCGGATCTGCCCTTGAGCCTTTCCCTCGGGGTGGCTACCGCCGAAAAAAGCGGAAAAACCTTGAAAAAAATCTTCAAGGAAGCCGAAGACTTGATGTTCAGGAACAAACTGCACCACGACAGCAATGCCCGCAACGGGATCGTCCAGAGCCTGATGATGGCCCTGTCCGAAAGAGATTTCATCACCCAGGGTCACGTGCAGAGAGTGGAGAAAATATGCCTGGCTATGGGCGAAAAAATCAACCTCGACTCAGGAGAGCAGGCCAACCTGTCCCTGCTGGCCCAGGTGCACGATCTCGGAAAAGTGGGCATCCCCGATCACATCCTCTTCAAACCCGGCCCGCTCACTGAAGATGAATGGGCGGTGATGAAACAGCATTCTGAAAAAGGTTACCGCATTGCCTCTTCCTCTTCCGACC
>PUKV01000243.1 GCA_003550645.1 Syntrophomonadaceae bacterium
CACTGAGCTACTCCCGCAGAATTGGTGCCGAGACCCAGAATTGAACTGGGGACACGCGGATTTTCAGTCCGCTGCTCTACCGACTGAGCTATCTCGGCCATATGGCGGAGCTGACGGGACTTGAACCCGCGATCTTCGGCTTGACAGGCCGATATGTTAACCATCTACACCACAGCTCCGTGTGCATAGAATAGTATACAGAAGGTAGTGCTGAAAGTCAATACATGCGACGGTTCTGATCCCAAATTTTTAGATCATTTTTAGATCATGTCGGACATCTTCTACCGGTATCCGCTTAGTCGTAAGAAAATGATTTAGATGATCGTGATTTATTGTCCTTTGCTTCTTTGTCCAGGCGCTCCAACCGTTCTTCTTCAGCAGAACTGTAATAGATAAGGCTTTGCAGCTCTATGGTTAAGTCGGCATTATGAACATGGACTCCTTCCGGAACACTCAATTTAGCCGGAGCAAAATTAAGTATGGCCTTAACCCCGTGTTTTACTACCAGATCTGCAACCACCTGGGCTGCGTTAGCCGGTACAGTTATGAGACATACTTTAATATCGTACTTCTTAATTATTCCAGGAGCTTTTTCAATTGGCATTACCTCAAGGCTGTCAATCTTTTTACCAATCAGTTCAGGATTTTCATCAAAGACAGCCACAACATTGACATAGGGATTTTTGGTTAAATTATAACGGGTCAAGGCAGTGCCCAGGTTTCCAGAACCAATAACTATTGTATCGGTTATGCTGTCCAGGCCTATAATTTTAAGCAGCTTTTCCCTCAAAAAAACAGTATTATAGCCGGCACCCCTGGTCCCAAAAGCTCCGAAATAGGCCAGATCCTTGCGAATCTGTTCTGCAGTAAACCCTGATTCATTACTCAGCTCTTTGGAAGAAATCATTTCTACACCCCGCCGGATCAATTGATCCAGGATCCGCAGGTATATGGGAAGCCTTTTAACAACAGATTTTGATATATTACGGCTGGGCATTACCTGATCCTCCATAATGATTTTATATTAAAGATGATCATATCATCAGACCCTACCCTGAGGCTAAATAAAGCAAACCTTTAGCAATAGTATACTATTTTTTGCGGTTAAGCACATCCCTGGTTAGCTCTTTAAGCAAAGATTTTATTTCGTGATCGATGTCACGAAAATCATCAACTGTGTTTTCAGCCCGTTGAATGAACTCTTCTGCTTTTCTGAAGGTATACTCCGGGCCGTCGCTCTCCAAAACTGCCTGGACTACTTCTGTCAGGCGCTGATCCGAACCTGCTTTGTCTTCAAGCAGGCGATGGATCGAACCATCTTTTCGAGCAAACTCTATAGTCCTGATCAGGGGCAAGGTCAAAACCCGGTTGCTAAGATCACCATACACCGGTTTGCCAATCATTTCTCTTTCTCCGGTGTAATCAAGCAGATCGTCAATCAGCTGAAAAGCGATGCCCAGGTTATAGCCAAATTGAGACCATTTCTCCTGATCTTCCATATCATCACCGCTGATCAACGAGCCGGTTTCGCAGCAACCGGCAAAAAACGTAGCACTTTTTTTGCCGATCCACCTGAAATACCTGTTTTCCAGGTCCGGCATGGTCGGATCGGCGAATGCCTGCTCCATCTCCCCTTCAGTCATATTCTGGACAATATTGACAATGGCATCCATTAACCGCCAGTCCTGGTAACCAACCAGTATTTTAAAAGCCTGGCTCAGCAAGTAATCCCCGGTTAAAATCGAAATCTTGTTAGTCCACTTGACATGTACAGCTTCTTTGCCTCGCCGGGAAGAAGCCTGGTCTATCACATCATCGTGGAGAAGCGATGCCGTATGCATGAGCTCCAGGGCAACCGCAACATCTAGATAGGGAAGAAGGCTTTCCTGGGGTTGATAAGCTGCAAGTAAAAACAATGTAGGCCGCATTCTTTTTCCTGATCCGTTAAATACATACCTGCCCACTTCATTAACTTCAGGGCCTGCTGTTTCAACAATCTGCTGCAGTCGCTGTTCAACCATGGTTAATTCATTTTCAATCAAATTATGTCTGTATGCCAGTTTATTCAAGCCCCTATTCCATAATATTTGTTTCCAGTTATTTCAATGCCGGCCTTTATCGATGTTTCGACAAAGCCGGGCCTAATTCCTTGTTAATCAAAAACCAGCTGTCATTTTGCTTTTTTTTTGGATGATTATCAGCTCCGGAGGGTTTTGATCCCGGTTAAGCAGTCGACTGTTTAAAATTTCGTAGTGACTGGAATCCAGCTGCCTGCAAAAAGGAATGATCTTTTCTTTCTCTTCAGCACCTTCCCGGTGTCCCGGATAAAGAACAATCGAAATGATTCCTCCCGGTATCAATAAACCCAGGGCCTGTTTAATGCTTTTTATTGTTGTATCATATTTTGTGGTTATGTGCCGATCCCCTCCGGGAAGATATCCCAGGTTATACATTATTACAGCGACCCGGTCCGGAACATACTGCTGTAAATATTCATGGTTTTTTCGTAACAAAGTGACCCTTTTTTCCAGATTTTCCTGTTTTAATCTTTTATAAGTATAGTCTATGGCTTCCTGCTGAACATCAAAAGAGTAAACGTGCCCTTCCGGGCCCACCTTTTCAGCAAGAAAAACGGTGTCATATCCGTTTCCGGCAGTCGCGTCAACAGTCAAAACCCCTTCTGTGATCATCAAACCTGCCATAAAGTGAGCAAGCTCCGTAATCCTGGTAACTGAAATCAAGGGTCCACCCCTTAACCCGGTGATCAATAATTCTCAACCCGGGATGATATTATGTCTACACTGTTTTCCAGCTCGACATAAGAAAAAATCTTTTCCATGATGCTGTCTGCACCGGCCCCATTATGACATACCACCGCTAAACCCAGTTCCACCCTCTGCCATAAATCCTGGTCGCCAACTTCTGCAATGGAAACATTGAATTTGTTGCGTAACCTTTGAATCAAGCTTTTTGTTACCTGCCGTTTAGCTTTTAAAGAGTTTACTCCGGGAATATAAAGTTCCATCACACAAATTGCCACACGCATGAATATCACCACCAAGAGATAAAACAGTTATCATTCCACAAGGGCAATAGACTGAGTTGTTCCAGTTTAAATAAACCTGCGCAGCAGCCTGGTAATATATTCATCCACTGAATAGCCACTGTTTTTGACCTGCTGATAAATATCTTCTACCGCTTCTTTCAGGGAGGGATTGTCCATATCATCGAGGGTCCTGAAATACCCGGATCTCCGGCCTAATCGAAACATTTCCCGCTTTTGTTCAGGAAACTCCAGGTATTTTTCCAAAGTCTTTTCTATCCGCTGCTTTTCTCCCGGAAATTTGCCGCTGATTTCTTCTAACAGGTTCAGGATATGATCACTGTAGAGGTAGCTAGTAATAGCGGACAGGTTTTCTATGAGCAGCTTTTCTTCCCTGATTATTGCATCATCATGTAGCGGTTTGAACTTCCCCTTTTCCACTTCTTCTGCCAGGGGGGTATTGGAATGTATAGCCAGGGTGCGGAAGCGGATAAAATGCGGGTCGATAGCATTTAACACTTTTGCTGTTTCCAGGGCATGTTCTTGCCATAAATCCTGTCCACCCAGGCCTAGCAGGACATATTCACTTAAAGAAAGACCGGCTTCTTTAACCCTTAGCCCGGCCTCGATATGCTGAGTTCCGGTGACCCCCTTTTTCATATAATCGAGCACTGCGTCACTGCCGCTTTCCATCCCTATATGGACCCGGTCCAACCCGGCTTCTCTTAATTCGGTCAACTCTTCAACCGAGCGGCGCAGGATAGTCCGTGACCGGGCATAAGTAGTAATCCTTTTAATTTCAGGAAACTTTTCTTTTAGCAGGCTCAGTATTTCGCTTACCTGGCCATGAGGCAGCTGAAGGCTGTCTCCATCCTGGAGAAACACGGTCTCACCACCATGGTACTGCCAAAAAGCCACCGGAAGCAGTTCGGGGTAAGCATGATGGACCCGGGCTACTACAGCCCGGTTTATATCTCCTCCGTGCCCTTCCTGTTTCGATATTTCTAAGAGTTTATCCTTATCTGCTGCTATAGCGTGAATATCCTGCTTAACCTCTTCAACGCTGCGCCGGCTGAACTTTTTAGTTTTATAAACCGGGCAGAACAAGCAGCGGTTCCAGGGGCAGTTCCTGGTCAAACGCAAAAGCAAACTGGTAGCTTCATTGGGAGGCCTGATCGGGCCCTGTTCAAAAGCAGGCTTACTTAAAACCATATTTTCCTCCTGATCCGCTAAAGGGCACAGCTAGCTGTGCCCTTCATGATTATAATTGGCCATAATTTTATCTTTCATATCAAGCAATATGATCCGGGAGGTATTGTTTTAGGAGATCCCATAACTCCTGGGGCTTAAACGGCTTGGTCATGTAATCGTCAGCTCCCAGGTCCATCGCCCTCTGTCGGTCTTCTTCTTCGGCTTTGGCAGTCAGGACGATGATCGGTATGTGTTTGGTTTCCTCATTGCCCTTGACTTCTTTCAAAACCTCAAAACCGTCAACTTTTGGCATTAGCAAATCGAGCAGAATTAAGTCCGGATACTCCCGGCGAACCGAGTCAAGAGCCTGTTCTCCGTCTTCAACAATTTCCATCTGGTAACCGACAGCATCCAGGCAGGTCCGCACCCCTAAAATGACGTTCTTTTCATCTTCTGCTATTAATATTCTTTTTGACATAGCTATAGCTAACCTCCTTCTTCTTCGGCACCTGGTTCAGCATCCGATAGTTTGACAGATTCATCACCATAGTAGACCGGGAAAGTAAAGGTAAAAGTAGTTCCTTTCCCTACTTCACTGTCTACCCAGATCTCTCCGCCGTGAGCCATTACAATATCTTTAGCTATAGCCAGACCCAGGCCGACCCCACCGGTGCCTTTGCGGCCGGGGCCGCTAACCTGCACATACTTGCGGAATATCTTGTCCTGGTGCTCTTTCGGAATCCCACAGCCGGTGTCCTCAACAGAAAAAAACAGGCGCTTACCGCGCTGCCTGACCCGAACCGTAATTGTGCCATCAGGATCAGTGTAGCGCATGGCGTTTCCTACCAGGTTGGCCAGAACCCAGACCGCTTTGTTAAAATCAGCTGCCACCGGGGGCAGATTCGGGGCAATATCAGTTATTAGCTCTATGCCCTGCTTTTCTGCCTGGAATTTGAGCGGACGCACGGCTTCCTGAACCAGGTCAGTTACGTCGGCAGATTCAGCTTCTACATAAATGGTGCCTGACTCAATCCTGGAAAGCTCCATCAGGTTGTCAATAAGCCTGCTGAGCCTCTCACAATCGGCTCCTATGGCTTCTAAAACTTCTTTGCCGCGAGGAGTTAAATCTCCCAGCATTCCCTCCTTGAGCATCTCTACACCAACAATAATTGTCGTCAGTGGTGTGCGAAACTCATGAGATACAATTGAAACAAAATCGGTTTTAATTTTTTCCATTTCATGAAAACGGGTCACATCGGTGAATTGAACCAGGCCGCCCCACAGTTCGCCTTCGTGGAATATCGGATTGATGGCTATCTTGAAAAAGTAACGCTGATCCTGGCGCTTAACTTTTACAGAAGCTTCTTCATAGGAACACTTTAATTCCGTTTCCTGCCCAAAAACATCATCAAGAAGGGAATCAAGCTTGTTTATGCCGGTTAATTCGGTAATTACAGCATCCTCTGCCTCTTCGTCACTGGTATAAAACAGCTCGTTGGCTTTCTTGTTCAACCAGGCTATCTGTTTATCCCGGTTAACAAGAAAAACCGGGTCAGCAAGGTTGTTGGCAACCGTATCCAAATTAACAGGTACCGGTACTTTACTCAACGTCACACCTGCCTTTCTGTATCAATACTAAAACTGTTATGATCCAAATTGTATAATATTTTGCCTTCCAATTATACCATCATCAAGTGATGTTGAAAAGCCGTTAAAGCTTCTCTGAAAGTTCCTTCGCACACGGTGTTTCGGTTCATCCTTTAATACAATGCCCCCGCTGTTGCAACGGGGGCATGAAATAATCCAGCATTACAAACCTTAATGGTTACGGTTGTCAAATATGACCTGCTCGGTAATGAATTTTTCAAGCCCGATCTTGTTTGCAACCGCATCAAGTGTAGCACTTTCCACTGTCAGCGGCACCGCCACCTCTTTTTTCAACTCTTGCTCCAGCGATTTTAAAAGCTCACCTTCATCAGACCCGGAAACACCTTTTACTACGAGGTTTAGTGCATCCTGGTTTCCGTCCCGGTTTATTTCCAGGTACCAAACCAGAACGTCATCCCTGGCAATCATCATTTTTCGCAGGCGGTTGCCGTCAAAGCGCACCGGGCCTTCGCCACTGTGCAGATCAAAATAGTAGGCCTTTCTTTCAATATCTCCCATTATGCGCGGAACTGTACGCTTACAGTTAGGACAGGGTTCCGTAACCAAACCACCGGTGGCTATATCTCCCGTCCTGCAGCGCAGGAGCACCGTTCCCCGGGAATCCAGGTGGGTAATTACCACTTCACCGGCCTCACCTTCTCCTACAGCAGCACCACTTTCCGGATCAACTATTTCTACAAAGATATGATCGGGGTTAGTGTGATAACCATAATCCGGCTCACATTCCGCCCAACCCGACTTGGCTTCAGCAAGAAAATACATGCGCTGTACTCTTTTATCATTCGCCCCCACAGTTTCCATTAACCTGCGCATTTTTTCAACGGCTTCCATTGGAGCATAATCTATTCCCGTAATCACTCGTTCAAGGTTACCGGCGCTGAAACCGAAATGCTCCAGGGTTTGCAGGGCAAATATGGCATATCCAGGCGCACAGACAAGTACCGGTGCTTCCATATTATCCATGGCCTTCAGAATTTTTTCCATACCCAGCACTTTACCGCCCCCGGCCTGCAGGGCAGTACTGCCAGTTTCAACAGTGCTGTAAAACATCTGCCAGAAAAAAGCACTGGGTGCATAAGTGAAAGCATTGATCATGGTGTCATCGCGTGTCAAACCGAGGACATCAAAGGCCCTTGTACCTGCTTCCTTCAAATTCCTTAAATCATGATGAGTATATTCAAAGGGAACAGGTTTGCCGGTCCTGCCTGCACTAAAATAAAGGGTGTGGAACTTATAATCAGAAGGAACGGGTCCAGTATCTTTTTTTCCAAAGAGGGCAAAGCCTTTCTTTTTGCCTTTTTGTTCTCCTTCGCTGGGAACCTCGAGAACGAACTTTTTAGGATGACGCAGGTCGGCTTCCCGCGGCAGCAAATCCTCCTTTTCTGTAAAAGGCAAGTTGCTTATATCTTCAACCCCCTTGATTTGGTCGGGATTGATATTGCTTTCCTTGAACAGCTCCCGGTAGTAGGGATGACGGACTGCTAATTCTTCCCTGATCATTTTTGTAAACAGCTCATCCTGCATCTTTTTTATAGCCGCAGCCGGCATCCGGCTTACTTTATTCCATGCCTGCATACTCTGCCTCCTTTCTAAATCGGCGGCCTGCTTTAGGAAGGCCTGTTATCTAAGATCCGTTTTTCTTTTAATTCAGTTTCCATGCCCAGCTGGGATACAACCTCTGGTACCGATTTAAAAATAATATCAGTCAGAGAAACTTCCGTATCCCTGAGCACTTTTTGTTTCAAATCAGCCGCCAGCTTCTCCCTGTCGATATTTTCCTTCGGAGCTACATAGAGATAGATTTCATCCATATCAAAGGGGTCATCATTGCGCTTGCGCATCTCTACCTGCCACTCTTCGATATCGGGGTGGCCCATCATCAGGGGGAAGAAATTGTTCAAGTTTACCAGGGTCCCCTTGACCTTGGTCATACTGAACTCTTTTAATTCCGATTTACGCTGGATGTTGGAGCTTATTCTTGGCACCGTCCGCCCGCAGTTGGGGCAGGGTTCTAAAAGCAGGCCCCCTTTGGCTATGTCCCCGGTGCGGTAGCGTAAAACGGCCGTCCCCCGCCAGTCCAGGGAGGTATAAACAATTTCGCCTTCTTCACCTTCCCCGACCGGTTCGCCACTTTCAGGGTCGATTGTTTCAAAAACTTCCAGGTCGGGATAAAGGTGATAGCCGTGATACTCCTCATGTGAAGGACACTCCGGCCATGCCACCTTGGCCTCAGTCATCCCGTAAGTGGCTAAAACCATTACTTCCCCGGCACCCAGCTGCTTGAACAAATCCTTGATCTTATCTTTCAAACCCGGCGGCACCCTTTCCCCGCCGAAGAATATTTTCTTGATTGAAGAAAAATCTCGGCCCTGCTTAACCGCTTCTCGCAGGAAATAGTAGCAGTAACCCGGAATAAAAACTGCAACAGTAGGCCGTAAGTATTCAAAAGCATCCATCAGGTTCCTGGTCCCGACAATTTTACCTCCACCGCTGTGGAAATTAGCCACATTCATTTTTTCACCGGCAAAAAAAGTTTGCCAGAAAGCCAGGTGCGGCGCAAAAGGAAAGCAGTTAACCACGATATCATCCGGTGTTACCTCGAAGACATCAAGTAAACGGTATCCGGCTTCTCTAATATTATCCAGGTCGCGTTTAGAGTATACAAAGGGAGTGGGCATCGCCGTCCTACCCGTGGTAAAGTGAATGTGGACCGGTTTAAAATCATAAACCCTTTCTTCCACCATCGCCTTTCCACCGGTCATAGACATTTTAGCCAAATGGCCGTATTTCTCCGTTACTTCTTCATCAGGTCGGATTACAAAATCCTTGGCTTTTTGCGGCTCCTCATCGGTAGGCGCAATATCCCATTTATAGGTAAAGGGAAGATGGCGCAGATCATCGATACCCTTAACTTTTATAGGATCGATTTTCAGTTCCTTGAGCAAATTGCTGTAATGGGGACTGTAAAGGTAGATCTGGTTAGCCATGAAAGCGCGCAATTTGCGATCCTGGAGGTCTTTGATTTCTTTATAAGGCATCTTGCTCAGTTTTTCCCACTTTTCCATGCATTCATCACCTCCGAAATTATAGTTACGGGGGCGGCGCGATCACCACCGAACCGGTTATTAATCGTCCGCCCCATCTTCCTGTCTTTACTTGGGGAATTGATCGTAAAGAGCTGTCATAAACCACATGATAAAAATAGACAGGATAATAATAGTGATCGGAAGCCCTTTTCCGTTATAACGCTTCGGATCGACATCGCTCCAACCGTGCATTTCATCCACCTGCCGCTGGAGATCTTCCGACGGCGGTGGAGTTAACCAGGAAACCACTATCGTAAGAATGAAAGAAACCGGGACCGCCACCGCGATCACCTTTATCCAGCCCAGCGGACCGTAGAAATACTTGGCGAAAAACGGGAAGGGGATATCGACGGGGTCCATACCCATATAGCCGATCATAATCCAGCTGATAAAAGCAAGCAGGGTTCCAACAACCATCCCGGCGCCCACGCCGTACTTGTTGGTCCGTTTCCACCAGATCCCCAGAACGATGGGAACGCCCAGCCCTGCCGCGGCTATCCCGAAACTCCACATGATCGCTTCCAGGATAAACTCAGGCGGATCAAGGGAGAAAAGAATAACGGCAACCCCGACCAAAAACATAGCCCCGTAGGAAAGCTTCAACTTCTTATCATCATCCACTTCAGGTTTCATGGTTCCATACAGGTCATGAATTAAGCCGGCCCCCATGATCATCAGCAGGCCCGACACAGTTGAAAGACCTGCTGCCACCGACCCGGCTACAGCCAGTGCTAACCAGCTGTCTCCGGCCAGGGCTTCAACCAGGATAAAGACCACGTAGTCATAGGCAGCGGTAGGGATGTTAACTCCTTCCGCCTGCATGTAGTAAACAGCGGCAAAACCGGTAGCATAAACGGTAGTATTGACCAGTCCTACCAGGAAGACGCAAACTACGGTGCTCCAGCGGGCTTCCCTGGCATCACGGACGGTAAAAAAGCGCATTACAAAGTGAGGCAGGCCAATAATGCCGAAAAAGGATCCCAGGAAGATGGCGATATAAACTACCGGGTGAGCCACCATGGCCCAGAAGTAGTGGGGCACAGCTTCGGTCATCTGGGGCACCATGTCCCCGTATCCGAGGGGCGGGAAAACCCAGCCGGTTGCGCCGAGCGTTCGCATAACGATGGCAACCGGGAACATGAGGCAGAAAAGCAGCACAATTGTTTGGAAAGTCTGGTTATAAGTAACCCCGTACATTCCTCCCAGGGTTACGTAAAGGGTAACCACCAGGCCTCCGACAATAATGCCCACGATTTCTGGCACTCCTAAAAGGAAGTAAAAAACAATGCCAATGCCCTTGAGGTTACCGGCAAGGTAAAGCACACTGACAATCATCATAACAACTACAGATATATAACGAAGGGTTTTACTGTCATATCTTTCCGAAATAAAAGCCATGGTAGTAAAAGACTTATGGCGTCTTAAGTAGGGAGCGGCAAGAACCATCAAACCGATAAATGCTGCAGTAAAACTGGCGTACACAGCCACAGCCACATACAGCCCTTCAATAATCAAGGCCGTCAAACCGATAAAAGTAGTTAAGCTTAAGGCCAGCGAAACCATGGCCAGGCCATTGTTTAGCGCGCCAATACTGCGTCCGGCAACGTAATAGTCACCAAGGCTGCGTGTGAAACGGCGGGCCCAGACGCTGATCAGCACTGAGATTAAAAGGACAACGATACTGAGAATTAAACCCAGTACAAAAACTTCACCTCTTGGTTCCATATAATATAACCCCTTTCAGCGTAATCTAAGCCCTTTGTTTTTCTTCCAACCTGTCCATCACCAGGCACCAGATTGCCCCGACCAGGGTGGCCCCGATCCAGCTTAAGACCACCAGTAAAAAATAATGGAGAGGAAATCCCCACACGGATAAATGTTCTTTAAAAACAAACATGGTTTCACCGTAAGCGGCAACCAGGGCCTCAGGAGTGGGCACCTGATCAAAAAATGCTTCATTCATGATAACGACAACCGAGCTAAAAAACCCCCCTGTTACAGCGACTATAAAAAAACAGATTGCCGTAACCCAAACTTCCAGTTTATAGCCTCTTCTGCTGTCATCATTCAATTTGAGTCACCTCCTTTAGGGATAGAAAATGATTAGTCCTGCATTTCAGCTATTGTGATTTGTTTCTCAATTTTCCACTCCCTTCGTATTTTATTGATATTATAATAATTTAGATATAGATATTCGACTGATATTTCTAAATTCCTTCTGTTGATAATTATCCAACTAAATTTTTAATAACTTTAACAACTATTTTTAACTGCAAATTTTTTGGTCTCAAGTGCAGCATATGCTATTATTAAATAAAAGCTAACTACCCAGTCTGTTGCCCTTATGGTTGATAAACGGTACCATGGGGTGGTTCGAACGTCCCTTAAAGCAAAAGCTATAAGGCCGAGGATGAGGTGGTAGTACCGCCTTCTGTAGCTTAGCGGGCCAGGCCCGGGTGGTTACATATAAAAAAGAAAAGCTTTAAGCTTTTGCAATGGAGGTTCTTATGATCGAAATAATTGCCGTTGTCGTTGCCTTTATATTATTCCTGGCCGGACTGTTTGGGACCCTTTTTCCCGGCATGCCTGGACCGCCGCTGGTGTGGCTGGGCATGCTCGTTTATGGTTTTATAGCCGGATTTGAAAACCTGGGCACATTCTTCCTTATCGCACAGGCACTTCTTGCGCTTATGGTTATGGGAGTGGACTACCTGTTTTCAGCACTGGGCAGTAAAGTTTTCGGCGGCTCCAGGGCTTCCCTGTGGGGTGCGGCACTGGGGCTTTTAATCGGCCTGTTCTTTTTCCCGTACGGCTTGCTGCTCGGTCCTTTCCTGGGAGCAGCGGTTGCCGAACTACTGGTCAGGAGCAAATCCGACCAGGCCTTTCGGTCCGGGGTCGGCGCCACGCTTGGTTTCTGGGGAGCCCTGCCGATAAAGTTATTCCTGGAAGCAATTATGATCACCTGGTTTGTTGTGAGAATATTATAACACCTCTTCGAATATGTTTATAATTTTATTAAATAAAAAGGAAATGAAATAACAGTGGCGAATGAAGCTATTACAGCCAAACTGTAACTATATTTATTTCGAGGAGGAAAAACGCATGGAAAAAATTTGGCTCAAAAACTACGAACCCGGGGTGCCGCAAAGCATTGATTACCCGCAAAAATCTCTATACCAGCTGTTCCAGGAGTCAGCGGAAAAATATAAAGGCAGTCCTGCTGTGCATTTCATGGGCAAAGAGTTGTCCTACCAGGACCTGCATTCCCAGGTGAACAGTTTAGCCAGCGCCCTTACAGAAATGGGGGTAAAAAAAGGAGACCGGGTGGCCATTCACCTGCCCAATTGCACCCAGTTTCCCATCGCATTCTTTGCCACCCTGGCCATCGGAGCTATAGTGGTTCCTTTTAATCCACTTTATGTAGCTCGTGAAATGGAGTACCAGCTCAAAGATTCCGGGGCTGACACCATTATCACCCTGACCCGCTTTTATAACATGGTCAAAGAGGTCCAACCCAAAACAGATGTAAAAAATGTCATCGTATCCAACATTAAAGATTATTTCCCCGGTTTTCTCGGCTTTCTTTACACTGTTGCCAAGGAGAAAAAAGAAGGCGACCGGGTTTCTATTTCCGGGGAAGATTATTCCTTCACCGATCTCATTTCCAAACACTCCGGCAAAACACCGCCGCAGGTTGAGTTAGCCCCCAGCGACAGGGCTGTTTATCTTTACACCGGTGGGACAACCGGGGTTTCGAAAGGGGCTATCCTGCAGCACCGCAACCTGGTGGCCAACTGCTTCCAGGTTAAAGCCTGGTGCACCGATTTCCAGGATGGCAAAGAAGTAGTGCTCGGGGTGTTGCCCTTTTTCCACAGCTACGGCCTGACCACCATCTTGAACCTGGGCCTCTTAAATGGCTCCAAGCTGGTTCTTTTACCGCGATTCGAACTTGATATGGTCCTTAAAACTATCGATAAGCAAAAACCGACCCTCTTTCCTGGAGTACCAACAATTTACGTGGCCATTAATAATGCTCCCAACCTCGAAAAATATGACATTAAGTCGATCCGGATCTGTATCAGCGGCGCAGCACCCTTACCTGTGGAAGTCCAGCAGGAATTCGAAAAAAATACCGGCGGCAAACTGGTTGAAGGTTACGGTCTCACTGAAACTTCACCGGTTACCCATGCCAACCCGGTATACAGTAAGAATAAACCGGGCAGTATCGGCCTGCCCATGCCCGACACCGAGTATAAAATTGTCGACGTAGAAACTGGTGAAACAGAAGTGCCTTTAGGGGAAGTGGGAGAAATATGCCTAAAAGGCCCTCAGATTATGGAAGGCTACTTAAATAAACCTGAAGAAACCGCTCACAGCCTCCGCGACGGCTGGTTCTATACCGGTGATATCGCCAAGGCCGATGATGATGGCTATGCCTACATAGTGGACCGTAAAAAAGACATGGTTATAGCCGGCGGCTTTAATATATACCCCCGGGATATCGAAGAAGTGCTCTATGCCCACCCGAAGGTCATGGAAGCCGCTGTAGCCGGAATCAGGGATCCCTACCGGGGAGAAACACTTAAAGCCTATATTGTTCTTAAAGAAGGTGAAACCCTTACCGAAGATGATGTGATCAACTACTGCAAAGAGAACCTGGCCCCTTACAAGGTGCCCAAACTGGTCGAATTCAGGGATGAGCTGCCGAAGACCATGATCGGCAAAGTCCTAAGGCGGATGCTGCGCGAAGAAGAAGAGAAGAAAGCGCAGTAAGAACAACAAGAATAGCTTTTCAGGGCGACACTCGCTGCTGCGATAAATAAGGCCTATTTTAAACGGAGCCGGGCTATTCGGCTCCGTTTTTATTGCCACTTAAGGCCATGAGGGGTATAATTAAAACGGCATTTAAATGGCATGTGATCGGAGCAAACCACTATGAACAAAGTTGAAAAATCATTAAAAAAAAGGGACTTGCAGTCATTGCTTGAAACACTTGTCCCTTTTAATTATTTAAACAAAAAAGTTCTGGAAGAAATCATTTCTGAAGCTAAAATTGCCCGCTATCCTGCAGGAAGCTATGTATTTCGCCAGCAGCAACCTTCCCAGAAAACTATTTTTTTAATCCTGGAAGGAGAGGCCAGGGCAGTAGCCGCAATAGGCGGCGAGCAAACAGTAACTGCTGTCAGACAGGAAGGAGATATTTTTGGGGTTACCGTCCTTTTATCCGACGAGCCCTACCCGGTTTCGGTAATGGCCGGCAAAGACCTGACCTGCTTGCTGATCAAACAAGAATCTTTCCACAAAGCGGTCAGCAGCAGCGATGAATTTGCTGCATATTTCACCAAAGATCTGGCTTCCCGCCTGAAAGAACTTTACCACACTATCAGTTCCGAGCAGGAACCCGCTTACCGGTTTGAACAAAACACCCTCAGGCAAAAAGTAAAAGATATAGCGGTTAGAAACGTTGTTACCTGCCTGCCCATGGACAACATCTGCGCTGTAGCCAAAAAAATGAAAGAAGCGGGTGTCAGCTCTGTGGTAGTAAAGGGATTTAACAACAGACCCACCGGTATTATCACTGAAAATGACATGGTCACTAAGATACTCTGCGCAGATGATCCCAGTTTTGAGCTTAAAGCCCACCAGGTCATGACTTCAAACCTGGTTACCGTCCGGCCTGATGATTTTACTTATACGGCCCTGCTGATAATGATGAAAAACAAGATCAAGCATGTCGTCGTCACTGACGAACACGAAGTCCTGCACGGCATTGTCACGGTCAAAGACCTGGTACTTTCCGGTAAAAGCGGCGCCCTTTCCATTGTGAAGCAAATTGAATACCAGGACAACTTTACAGACCTGGCCCAGGCAATTAATCAAGTAGACCGGTTAAAACAGGCCCTGCTTAACGAACGGGCTTATGCATCGGAAATCTGCACTCTCACCAGCGAACTGTATGACCGGATCACCAGGAAACTGATTGTGCTCGCTGAAAAAGAAATGATCAAAAACGGCCTTGGTACTCCTCCTGCTGCTTATTGCTTCATCAATATGGGCAGTGCGGGGCGCAAGGAGCAGTTCCTCCGCACCGACCAGGACAACGGTATCATTTATGCCGATTCTCCCGGGGGTGATGAGGATACTGTCTCAGCTTACTTTTTGGAGTTGGGAGCCATCATTGTTGGACAGCTGGAAACATGCGGTTTCCGCCGCTGCAAAGGTAAAGTTATGGCCGACAACCCGGCCTGGTGCCGGCCGATTTCGGCCTGGAAAAAAGACATGGACCGGTGGGTAAACCGTCTCGACCCCGATCATATTCGCACCATGACTATTTTTCTTGATTTCAGGTACCTGACCGGCGATGAAGAACTCTTTAACAGCTTAAAAGATTATACTACCCGGCTCTTCCGGGACTCCAAACATGCCCTGCTGTTTATGGCCGAAGATGACCTTAAACACCGGGTTCCTTTAACCATGTTTGGAAGGGTCATCACCGAAAAAACAGGAAAGCAACAGCAGAGGCTTGATCTAAAAAGAGCGGTCATGGTACACATGGTTGATGGAATCCGCCTGTTCTCCCTGCGAGCAGGAATCAGGGATACAAACACTTTTGATCGCCTTAACCGCTTAAAAGAACGGGGCATTTTCAATCCTGATGATGCCGAATATATCGAAGCAGCCTATGAGTCTCTGATGATGTTCCGGATCCGATCTGCAATAGAAAAGATGCGGTTGGGGCTGGAACCCGACAATTATATCAACCTGGATCAGCTGTCCAAAAAAGAAAAGCACCTGCTCAGGGAGTCGCTGCTTATGGCCCACCGCTTACAATCGCTCACAGCACATACTTTCCATGCCCGTAAAGCCTGATTTTTAGAAGCCTGGATAAAGGAACCTGGAAAATATGGAGAAAAAACCTTTTTACGAACCAGACTACCACCTTCTGAACCGGGAAGCAAAAAAATACAAAACCAGGCCCGAGCAAAAGCGGAACGGTTCCTTAGTAGGGCGCCTGCTTTCAAATCATAAGCCTGAACCGGTTCCAGAAGATCCGGTGCTGTTTCAGGAAATTTCTAAACTGATAAAAGAAATAA